>JAGTUZ010000169.1 GCA_018224415.1 Bacteroidota bacterium
ACGAAACGGAGTACGCTATGGCATATATCCCTGGACATGATGAATTTCCCATGGAGAAAGAGGTTTCCGAAATGTTTGATCGCTACCGCGCTCCCTGGGGCGGACTCGACAACATTCTCGGCATCCATGCCTTGCTTCCGGATACACTCGAGCCGCACATGGTGCTGTACCGTCAACTCATGTTCGCACGTGGACCTCTCTCCCGCCGCGAGCGCGAGCTGATCGCAACGGTGGTTTCCACGGCAAACAACTGTGATTATTGCATTCACCATCACTCCGACGCCCTCGATCGTGTCACACACGACCGGCCGCTCGCCCTTGCCGTGCGGATGAATTTCCACAACGCGGATCTTTCGGAAAAGGAATCCGCGATGTTGAGATATGCCGATCAGTTGACCCGTCATCCAAGTGCAGCGCACAGGGAGCTTCTGGACGAATTACGGAAACTGGGATTCACAGACGAGGCGCTGCTCCATCTCTGCCTGGTAACCGCATACTTCAATTTCGTGAACCGTATTGCCCTCGGCCTAGGCGTGGAACTGGAATCCTATTGGGGGAAGGACGGTTTCAGCGAACCCTCCCAACGTATGGCGCACGATTAGATCATTCCGGGAAGAGCAACTCCCCTGAGACGGGCGATCCGATGTGGGGCGTTGGCAAATGTCCGCCTCCTGACAACCTCTCCGGCAATTATTCACGATCTTAGGGTATTCCGTACCTGTGGAAACCCCCGGTTCGCGGACAATATACCGGATCAGATGGTACGATTCCGCATCTCCCTGAGCGGTACTCCCTGATTGTCGATGCGCTGATCGGGTATGGCATGCACGGAGCGATCACCGGACTGGCGAAACGTTTGATCGAATGGACGGCGAAACAAACCGTACCCGTGCTTTCCCTCGACATCCCCTCCGGAGTCTATCATCGACTCGGCATCCCGTACACGACCCCGTTCGTCAACAATCCCATCGTCAGACTATTCACCGATTCACTGATCAATACCGAGGAATAGACATGCTCTTGCACGAATTATTGACTGCCTCTCTCCTGCTCCTGCCGCTTGGCAGCGTGGTCGCTCAGTCGCCCCACACGCAGGCGGTTCCCGACAGGGCCGAGGACGTCTGTCCACTCAAACCCGGTATGGACGTACCGGACATCCGGCTCGCCGCAGTCGAGGGGGGAATGGTGTCCCTGCCCGAGGCCTGCGCGGAACAGCCCACGGTTTTGATCTTTTACAGAGGGGGTTGGTGTCCCTTTTGCAACGTCCAGCTCGGACAGCTGCAATCGCGGGAACAGGACCTTCGCGATCTCGGCTACCGAATAATCGGCATCTCTCCCGACACGCCACAGCACTTGAAGGAGAGCATCGGGAAACATGAGCTCACCTATTCCCTGCTCTCGGACAGCGACATGGAAGCCGCGAAACAATTCGGCGTTGCCTACCAGCTCGACAAGGAGACCGTCGACAAATACAAGGGCTACAATCTGGATATCGAAGGCGCTTCGGGCCAGACGCATCACATGCTTCCCGTCCCCGCGGTGTTCGTCCTTGACCGTTCCGGCCGCATCGTGTTTTCCTATGTCAATCCTGACTACAAGGTCCGTCTCGACCCTGACGTTCTTATCGCCGCGGCGAAGGCTGCCGTGAATTCCTGACCAGGTCGCATAGCACACGGGCGCATGCCCCCAGATCGGCAATACCGCCGTCCCGCATGCACAAACACAACAACCCCGCGAATACCCGCGGGGTTGTTGTGTTTGAGGAGGAGGAGGAGAAATGACGAATTAGATATTCCGTGTGTCGACGGGACCGTTTTCCAGGTTGAGCACGCCACGGGGACAGACCGAGGAACAAACGCCACAGCCGACGCAGGAGGCACGAACGATATCGGCACCACGCTGCGCGTAGGCGCGGACATCAATACCCATTTCGCAATATGTCGAGCAGTTGCCGCAGGAAATGCACTGCTCCCCGTTCGTTGTGATGCGGAAGCGGGAGAAGTATCTCTGGATGATGCCGAGTATGGCCGCTTGCGGACAGCCGAAACGGCACCATACACGGGACCCCATCAGGGGATAAAACCCTACGCCGACCACGCCGGAAAACATCGCTCCGATAGCGAATCCATACGTACGGCTGAAACCTCTCGATAGTCCACCGAGCACCGCGCCTTCCATCGCTGAATTCAGCCACAGCAGGCCGGTCATGACGACGGCGAATACCAGTACGCTGTGGATCATCCACCGCTCGATGCGCCAGGCAGTGAGGGATTTGTCTGACAATTGCCGCCATGGGTCGCCCAGCGTCTCCGCCAGTGCCCCGCAACCACATACCCAGGAACAGTACCAACGCTTGCCGTAAAAATACGTGAGCACAGGCGTCGCGAGGAAGGCCATCACCAATGTCCAGAATCCCATGAATACCGCGAGATGCGTACCGTCAAACAGCGAGGACAGCTTCGAAGGAAAGAGATAATCGTATTTCAGCGGCCAGAAATAATGGAAGTAGAACTCCGGTTCGTTGAACAGCTGCAGAAGTCCTGGAATGAGCAGCGAGAAAACGAGCTGGAAAAACATCACGGAAATCGTCCTGATCGTCTGATAGCGCGAGTGCCGGTACTTGATCAGCATGCGGACACCCATGATCAGCACGGCGAGCGTGTACAGCGTGCCGTAAAGGAACCAACGGTCGGCGGCCTTGCCGCGAAGGGGCCAACTTAAGGGATCGAACGCGACCACCATGTGGTCAAGTGTCGAGGGAAACCAGTACAGAGTGACATAGAATGCCGTGATCAGGATTCCGAGCAGCCAGGCAACCGATCGACGGTTTTTCCAGGGACTGAACATGATGCCGTCGTGGTTGATGCCCGGTTTCCGAGCGCCGATGCCGGGAAGGATGGCCAGAAGTGCACCGATCGTACCCACGCCCAAACTGAGCATGGAATACAGCAGCGGAATCGAGGCAAACGCTCCGGTCGCTCCGATCATAAACACCAGGACGCCCACGCCGAACAGCGCGAGACCGATCTTCCGGATTGGGGATTCCGTGTACGAATGCCCGCGCAATTCGGCAGGGATCTGTATCTGCATCGCTTTCATGCCATCATCTCCTTCTTCTGGCCGCGAGCAGGTGCCAATCGTCGAAGGCCACGCTTCCGATGCAGTTGGAGGGTGCGTTCGGGGTGCGTTCTGTTCCAGAGATCGATCAGGCATTGTTCGGACTGCACGAAGAACTCTGGATCGAAGTTTCCTTCCCCGAGGTGTTCAAGCACGTACGGCACCGTCTTCTTCTCTGCGATCCAGCGCTCGCAGACGCGATGCCGGTATCGGATTCCCATAAGATTGAATCCGATCACAACGTCGCGTTGATCGTAGACGATGCGGATGGCCTGCTCGCCCGCCGGGTGTTCCCAGTACAGCGTCTGCACATCATCAAGAACCGGAGGTACGTATCCGTAGGTCTGATATTCTATATCGAGGAATTTCGCCGAATTGAAGAGTATTCCTCGGTCGTAGGGCTTCCGCTCGCCACAGAGATGCGCGGCGAGTGCCTCGCCGTGCATCCCGGCGGTGTACCAGAGCTGCTCGATGCGATTCCGTCCTCCATCCGTGGCGACGATTTCCGCGCAGTCACCGATCGCGAAGACGTTCGGGATAGTGGTCTCGAAGTACTCGTTGACAAGGATTCCACGCCCCGTGGCGATCTCGCTGCCTTCGCACAGGATGATGTTTGGATGCACGCCAGCGGTGATTCCGACAAACTGACACGGGATTTCGTCACCGTCACTGCTTCGCACCGCGCGCACCCGTCCTGCCGAATCCGGCAGAATTTTGGCGAGTTCAGTCGAAAGCCGCAGCCGAATTCCGTGCGAGAGGATATGCCGGTTGATCATCGCCGACTCTTCAGGGGGCAGGATATTGTTCCAGTAACTGTCCTCGCGCACCAGGAAGGTGACTTCAATACCACGGGAATGCAGCATCTCGGCCATCTCGATGCCGATCAAGCCTCCGCCGACGATGACGGCCGACGAAATGTCGTTCGTGTTCTGCTCCATAAGCCGGAGGTCTTGCATTGAATACAGTCCCTGCACACCATCAAGGTCTTGCCCCGGCCAACCGAACTTGTTCGACTGCGACCCTGTTGCGAGCACAAGGGTGTCATAGCCGACCGCATTGCCGGACGCGAGTCGCAGGAGGCGCGCCTCGGTATCTATGCCACTGACATGGTCGAAGAGCAGGTTGATGCGATTCTTGATCCAGAACCAATCCTCGTAGGGTTTCGTCTGCTCGTAGGTCATGTGACCCATGTAGATATACATGAGTGCCGTTCGCGAGAAGAAATGCTCGGTCTCGCTTCCGATAACGGTTATGCGGGCGTCGCTGCCCTTGCGGATATGCCGTGCCGCGGTGATGCCGGCGACGCCGTTTCCGATAATGACAACATTGTTCATGTGCTGTGCTTGTGCTCCGCTGTGGTGGGATCAGAATACGAGAACGCGGGTGATATTGAAACCGAAACGCAGTTTGCCGTCGTTGAAGGCATCGGGCGCCCCTGCGAGAAACTGCGTGGGATTGAGCAAGTCGCTGTTACTGAGGATCACCTTGAAGAAATGACCGCCGGTCTCCAGTTCTATTCCGAAGGAGACGGGATTGTGTCCGCCGCGCCAGCCGGTGATCGTGGGATTCCATTCCGCGAGCACGTTGAATACATCCGTGATGTAGTACTGGGCGTGGAGCCCGATCGTAAATGAATACTGCGTTTCCGCACATTCAAGGTGACTGTTGTGAAGATAGGACGGAACCAAGCCGAACGCAAAGGAGTCCCCCAGCATCGTGTTGACGATCAGCTGGCCATAGGCCTGTGTGCTTTCGCCATCCCAGGCGTCTCGTCCCGTCACGCTCGTGTTCTGGGCCACGCCCGCGCGGGCGGCAATGTGCAGGGGGAGAATCGCACTTCGCAGTGCGATGAGGGTGTGCTTCACGTTGAGATCGAGATTGTCCTGCACATTGCTCCGCCCGAGCGTGACAATACCGTTGTCGCTGAAGGCATAACCCAGCGCGATCCGGATGTTGACGGGACCGTCGAAGCCGTAGAGATGCTCCGCTCCCTCGTCGAGGGTCGGGATGAAGCGATGGGAGATTTCGAATTCGTATTCACCGGAAGCCAGCCGTGCGGCCGTGGGGAGATTGACCGCCTGTGTGGAGTGAAACAGTTCGAGCGGTGGAAGTTCGACGTCCTCGCTGCGCGTCCAGCTGCTCTGGCTCCATGCGGACTGGCCGGAAAGGACGAAGAAAGCTATCAAGATGATAAATCGTATCATGCATCGCATCCGCTCACCCCTTCACGCGTTTGAGTTGGAATTCGAGTTCGAGTTTCATGACCTCGCTGATCTTGACAAACATGAGCTGTGGAACCTCGATGTTGTGGTCGGTGAGCTTCACTTCGAAATCAGTTTTGATCCGGATTCCGTTGGATGCGGGATTGATGATACCGCGTACGTCCAGTGCTTTTTTCTTCCCATGGATATCCATGCTCCCCGAGACCATGACTTCGGTCCCCTTCGCGCTTTTCCAGGCGTTGGTGACCTTGCCGCTGTACTTCGCATACGGGTACTTGTCCGTGTGCAGGTAGTCCTCGCGCATGTGCCGGTTTCGCAGGCCGATGCCGGTGTCGAGCGTACGGAGATCGACCTCGAAATACAATTCGCTTCCCGCGGAAAGTTGCTCGCCTTCATGGATG
>JAGTUZ010000170.1 GCA_018224415.1 Bacteroidota bacterium
AAAACCACCGCCGTCGGTGGCGCATCGTAACGCAACGGAAACATCTCACCGCTCTCTTTTCAGGATAACCAGATGCTGATTTCCAGAATATGCTCCGTCTTCGTGCTCGTTGTCGTACTCGTTCTCGTTCTGGCACCCACCGGCCACACGGTCGCGCAGCTGTCAGGCGATCACTCCGCACCGCGCCCGGCCTCCTCCCCCGAAATGCACCAGCGACTTGCCGGGAGCGCCTTTCTCGACAATGCCGGATACGATGTGCTGCGGCGCCTCAGCGATGAGGCCGGTGGTCGTTGGATCGGTTCGGTGGAAAACGAACGGGGCATGCAGATCCTCGAGGAGGAGCTGCGACGACATGGACTCACACCGCGACGTGAGACCTTTTCCGTACCGGGCTGGCGGCGTGGGGACGACGAGGTGCGTTTGGTCTCCCCCGCTGACAGGGTGCTGCGTGTGGCTGCCCTCGGGTACGTCGACGCAACGCCCGCCTTCGAAGCGGATCTGGCATGGATGAACCGCGGCACCGCGGAGGATTTCGACAGCCTCCAATGTGAAGGCAGAATCGCCCTGGTCACACAGGAGGCACAGCCGGGACGTGAGACTCCTCTCCGTTCGGAAGTCATCCGCGTCGCCGCCGAGGCAGGCGCGCGCGCCGTGCTCTTTATCAACGACAGGAAAGGCGGACAGCTGCTCTGCGGCATGGGTAATTTCCAGGGTGAGGCCGCTCCTGTCCCGGCATTCAGTATGACGTGGGAAGAAGGCATGCGGCTGCACCGGCTCATCGACGCGGGCGTCCCCGTTCGCATGCGCGTCACGACCCATTCACGCTGCGTTCCGGTGGAAAGCGCCAACATCGTCTGCACACTGCCGGGACGAAGCAGCGAGAAAGTCATCGTCGGCGCGCATTTCGATTCCTGGGACATTGGTCAGGGCAGCGTCGACAACGGCGTCGGCACTGCGCTGCTGTTCGACATCGCACGCATGCTGGCCACGCTCTCGCCGGAGAACGAACGGACTGTCGAGTTCGTCTGGTTCAACGGCGAGGAGATGGGCCTCTGGGGTTCCCGTCGGTATGTCGAGGCGCACCGCGATGACGCAATCGTCGCCATGATCAACATGGACATGACCGGTAGTCCGCGCGGCTTCAGCGCCATGGGCAACGATCACTTTCTGCCACTGCTTGAGGAACTCTGCGCGGAACTGCGCGGCTACGATATGAGCCGTGGCGTCATCAACGCGCTTTGGACAAACAGCGACCATCAGCCATTCATGCTTGCGGGTTTTCCCACCATCACACCGCTCGGTCATCTCGACCGCGAGACCGTCACGACCTACCATGACTTCGGCGACACTTTCGACCTCGTCAACAAGCGGTACCTGTCCGAGGCCTCCGGCGTCGTGTCCATCCTGGCATTCGAGCTCGCAAACAGGATCTCCGTGCCCGTTGTCCGCCGCACCGCCGCCGAGACGGCCGCGTATCTCCGGGCGGGCGGGCTCGAGCAGCGCCTGCGGCGGCAGGGAGAGTGGCCATTCGACTGACGTCGTGGACAGAACCGTGAAATGACACAGACGGCGATCCATGGGGATCGCCGTCTGTGTTTGGTCCGCGCGGGAACGGGACGTCCCGGCCGCGCGACAAGGTGCTTCGCTCGTTTCAGTTCATCCGAGCTTTTTCTTTATCATCCGAGCTTTTTCTTCAGAATGGAAAGCAGGGTCTTGGGATGCACAGGCTTCTGGAACACGCCGTCCAGCCCGAGCGCCTTGTAATCGGTGTTGTCGTCGAGACTGTCTCCGACCGAGCTGAGAAGGAACAGTGGCAGCTGGTTGCCGAGGAGCTTCATCTCCTTGGCGAAGTTCAGGCCGGCATCCACCTCCTCCATCATCAGATCGACCAGCACGAAGTCTGGCGTGTGCTCCCGGTACTTGCGAAGACCTTCCTCGGCACTGTGCGCCTCGATCATGCCGTAACCGTTGGCTTCGAGGATCATGCGCACGGCGTCAAGCATATCCTGGTCGTCATCGATGTACAGGATCACGTGTTTACCGTCGTTCATTGTTTTTCTCCATGTATGAATTTCTCGTGTAGACGATTCAAACGCGCCGGTGCGTCAGTTCATCTGTTGCGGCACGTCCAGCAATGACGGGTTATCCAGCGCCAGGCGCAGGAATGCGGTGGCCTTCTCGAGATTCTCCGTGGCACGGGCAGAAAGTCCCTCTCCGAATTCATTGAATTCGTAGCCACGGATGCCAAGAATGTACCCGCGTGTTTGCGCATGGAACAGCGCGTGTGCCATGTGCAGAAGCACGGACGGCTCGACGCTGTGGCTGCTGAAGCTGAGGGCCTGTTTCGGCTGCACGACCTCGACCCCGTAGGGTTCACGGCCGTTGACGGATGCGTCGGCGAAGATCACGATGTCATGTTTCGCCACGTCGTCCGCATCCTCCACCGTGAGCTGGTAGTCGGAGTCGACGGTAAGGCCGTCGACCTGCCACTGCTCCGCGGCAACCGCGATCGCCGGTCCCAGTCCGTCGTCGAGACGTCCCGGGTTGCCGTAACCGATGAGCAATATGCGCTTCGGCTGCTCCATCAGGTGCTCTTCTTCGCGACCTCGTTGCCCTCGTGATCGACGAGGCGCACCACCAGCGGCATGCGTCCGAGTGCGTGCGTTGCGCAGGAGAGACAGGGATCGTAGGCGCGGATCGCGACTTCGATTCGATTGAGCAGTCCCTCGGTGATCTCGGCCTTCCCGGAGATATGATCCATGGCCACTTTGGTAACGGCGCGGTTCATGGGTTCGTTGTTACTGGTCGTCGACACGATGAGATTCGCCATCACCACCTGGTCGTTTTCATCGACGCGATAGTGATGGAACAACGTGCCACGCGGCGCTTCGAGCAGGCCCACACCTTCCGGACGACGGTCGCCCTTGAGTACGAGATCCGTTCCCTGCAGGTCGGAATCATGAAGCAAGTCACGGATTTTCTCGATGGAGTGCAGTGTTTCGATCATGCGCGCCCAGTGGTAGGCCATCGTGAGATTGTTGGGCTTGCCGTTCGTGACCGCCATGAACTCCTGGCGGGCGGCCTCTGCCTCGGGCGTGTCGATGAAGTCACAGGCGTTGACGCGGGCGAGCGGACCCACACGGTACCAGCCGTTTTCCGGACCGATCGATTTGATGAAGGGAAATTTCATATACGACCAGTCGCGCACATCCTCACCGATATAGTCGAGGTAGTTGTTGTAATCCACCTGGTCGAAGATTTTTCCGCCGTTCGCATCGATGGCGCGAAGGTTGCCGTGGTAGAGATCCATCGCACCGTCTTCACGAACCAGCGAGAGATGGTTGGAATCGAAGGAGCCGAAGGGGGCGATGGCCTCGAGGTTTTCGATTGTGTAGTTCCTGGCGATTGCCAGCGCGCCACGGGACCATTCGATCATCTGGTCGATGTCCTTGAGGAAGCTGTCGCGTTCTTCGATCGAGAGATTCTTGTTCACGCCACCCGGGATGGCACCGGTGCCATGGATCTTCTTGCCGGCGGTGGCCTTGATGATCTCCTGTCCGAACTTGCGCATCATCACGCCCTGCACGGCGAGATCCTGATGCTTCGCGGCAACGCCGATGACGTTGCGGATGGCGACGTCGGCATCGAATCCGAACAAAAGATCCGGTGATGCGAGATGGAAGAAGTGCAGGGAATGGGACTGGAACATCTGCCCGTAATGCATGAGGCGGCGCATTTTCTCGGCGGTGGGCGTAAGTTCGTCCACACCGACAATCTGGTCCATCGCCTTGGCGGCCGCGAGATGGTGGCTGACCGGACAGATGCCGCAGAGGCGCTGCACGAGCACCGGGGCTTCCCAGTAGGGGCGGCCCTGGATAAAGCGTTCAAAGCCGCGGAACTCCACGATGTGGAGGCGGGCCTGCTTCACCCGGTTTTCTTCGTCGAGAAGAATGGTCACCTTGCCGTGTCCCTCGACGCGGGTCACCGGCTCGATGACGATTCTTTTCATGTCTTGTGTATCTTGCACGTCAATTCTCCTGTTCCTGGCTGTGTTTCATTTCGGGCGACATCAGTCGTACTTGAATAGGTCGTACGGAAGCTCCATCGGCTTGTCGGTCAGCAGGGCGACCAGCGCCTGCCAGATCGTATCCGCCGACGGCGGGCATCCCGGGAGATGGTAATCCATCTTCACTACCTCGTGGCAGGGATACACCCGGTCGAGCAGCAGGGGAATTTCCGGATCGTTGGGAATGCGTCCCGACGGATTGTGCACACTCGGCCCGTTGAGGTAGGCCTCGTCGAGACACTCCTGCAGGGGGATGGTGTTGCGCATCGCCGGCAGTCCGCCGCTGATGGCGCAGTCGCCCAGGGAGATCAGGATCTTGCAGTGCTTGCGGAAGTCCTGCAGCACGCGCACGTTTTCTTCGTTCGCGCAGCCACCCTCGACGATGCCCACGAGGCATTCGCCGGTGAATTCCTTGATGTCGTTGATCGGGGATTTGTCGAAGTCCACCAGTTCCACCAGCTGGAGAATGCGCTCGTCGATGTCGAGAATCGACATGTGACATCCGAAGCATCCGGCGAGGGACGTGGTCGCGATTTTCGGCTTTGCCATTATTGTATCCTGCTCCTTCGTCATTGTTTGTTTGCTTCGATGTCCGATCCGATCGGCTCGTGATCGTACGTGCGTTGTCCGATCGGAACGGTGTACCCGACGTGCTTGCGAAGGATCGCACCCACCGGGCAAACCTCGACGGCCTTGTCGGTGACCTCGAGATCGGTGTCGGCAAGATTCGCGCGGGAATTCACCGCAATGCGTTTTCCGGGACCGCGTCCGACGAACTGGAACACGTTCTTCCCGTCGAGATCACGGGAGGCACGCACACAGCGGGCGCAGAGAATGCAGCGGTTGTGGTCGATGAAGACGTCCTTGTGCGACGCATCGACGTTGCGGTCGGCGGGGAACATGTATGGATACTTCGGTGCCGTGATGCCGAATCGGTAGGCCAGGGCCTGCAGTTCGCAGTTTCCGCTCTTCTCGCAGAACATGCAGTAATGATTGCCCTCGACAAACAGCATGTCGATGATGTTGCGGCGGAACTCAAGCAGTTCATCGGTGTCGTTTTCCACCATGATGCCTTCCGCGACGGGCTGGGTGCAGGCAGACTGGAATCGGCCGTTGACCTTGACCGTGCAGACGCGGCAGCTGCCGAAAGCCGGCAATCCCTCGAAGGCGCAGAGCCGGGGAATGTAGATGCCTGCGGTATCCGCAGCACCCATAATGGTCTGCCCTTCCCTTCCATGCACTTCGATGCCGTCTATTTCAAACGTGATGGTTGTATCGTTCATGATTCGTTTCCGTGTTCTTTCGTAGGATGGTTATTCGGCGAAATGCATGGACGGGCGGCCGGCGATTTCCTTCGCCGTCCCGAGCGCCTGGTGAATGTCGAAGGTTGGCTGGAACGGCTGGTCTTCTTTCACCTTCGCCAAGTACAGCGCGTGGAAATTCTTCAGCGACGAGAGAATGGGATTCGGAGATGTCTGTCCGAGACCGCAGCGGCTGGTCGCCTTGACCGACGTACCGAGTTCCTCGAGATACACGAGGTCCGAGGGTTCGCCCTTGCCGTGGATGATCTTGTCGAGCCTGTCCTTGAGCAGCACGTTGCCGACGCGGCAGGGCGTGCAGTAGCCGCAGCTCTCTTCGATGAAAAAGTCCATGAAGTACTCAACCACTTGCAGCAGGTCGCGCTCGGGACCGAACACCATCAGCGCGCCGCCCGTGGCGAGATCGTCGTAGCAGATGATGCGGTCGTACATGTCGGGACCGATCAACTGGCCGCTCGGACCGCCGACCTGCACCGCTGCGGCGTTTTCGCCGCCGGCCATATCGAGCACTTCTCTCATCGTGATGCCGAAGGGGACTTCGTACACACCCGGCCGGCGGATGTCCCCGCCGATGCTGAGCAGTTTCGTCCCGGTGCTGCCCTTCGAGCCGATCTGCGAGAACCAGCCGGCTCCCTGATCGACGATGCGCGCGACACAGCAGAACGTCTCCACGTTGTTGACGGAGGTCGGACAGTTGAGGTAGCCCTTCTGCGCGGGGAACGGCGGACGGTTTTTCGGATCGCCGCGCAATCCCTCGCAGGAACTGATCAGGGCAGTTTCCTCGCCGCACACATAGGCGCCCGCGCCCATCTGGATGCGGATGTCGAAGTCGAAGTCCTGCTTGCCCATCACGCCGCTGCCGAGCATGTTCATGTTCCGGGCCTTCTGCAGCACATCCTCGAGGAAGGGACGCAGATAGGCATACTCGGCACGGAGGTAGATGATGCCCTCCTGCGCGCCGATGGCGTATCCGGCAATGGCCATGCCTTCGATCAGCAGTTCGGGGCGTTCGGTGAGAATCACTCGATCCTTGAACGTACCGGGCTCGCCTTCGTCGGCGTTGCAGACAACGTACTTCTTCTCGCCCGTGGCAGCGCGCGTGAAGTCCCACTTCATACCGGTCGGGAATCCTGCGCCGCCCCGTCCGCGCAGGCGTGCTGTCTTCACGTCGCGGATGACCTCGTTGGGACTCATGGCCAGCGCCTTCTTCAGCGACCGGCCGCACTCGAGCGGTGCGAAGATCACTTCGCCGCGCCTGCGGATGTTGTTCGATACCGCAGCACTGACAAGCGGACAGGAATTGTTTCCGTCGCCCAGTTTCCGGAGAAGGCGTTCCGGAGCGACGCCTGCTTTCAGCTGATCGATGATGTCGATTGCCGCGTCACGCGACAGTTCGGTGAAAATTTCATCATTGACCATGATCGCCGGTGCCTGATCGCACATGCCGATGCAGGGCGTCGTCTCCAGCGTGATCAGACCGTCGGCCGTCGTCTCGCCCACCTCGATGCCGAGGGCGTCGCAGAACGTCTGCTTGAGCCGCTCGAAACCGTACATGCGGTCGATGATGTCGTCACACAGACGGATGACGATGTTGCCTTTTTGCTTTTTCGAGAGAAACGTGTAAAAGGAAACCACGCTCTCGACTTCGACCCGGTAGGTACCGACCTGCCGGGCGATCAGATCCATCGCATCATCGGAGATGTGCCGCTGCGTTTCCTGCAGCTCGCGCACGATGTCCATCATCCGCGTGCGGTCGTTGCCGAAGCTCTCGCAGACGGCCGTGACAATGCGTTCCAAGTTCTCTGACATCCAAGTACCTCTCTGGTGACTCGCTGTGATTTGAGTGCCATCTCAGATAAAGAGATCACATCATACAAATCTACCAATCGTGAAAAATGTATCCAAATAATCACGAAAAATTTCTCGAATTTGTTGTCGTGTCGCTGGACTTCTTTCTCTTTTCATGCTATTGTTTTCCCGTTTTCAGCAATTATCACCTCAAAAAAAACGGGCTCCGAAGAGCCCGTGTGGAAAACGCGATCACAGACGATCAGGGTTCGAGCACAAGCGACTTCGCATACGGGCCGCAGTCGGGACCGATCGCGAAAGTGAACTCGCGGGTCTGGTACCCCGATTTCAGCACCGACACGCCATACTCGCCCTTGCAGATGCCGTCGATAACGGCGACGCCCTGGGCGTTGGTTTGCGCGGTCTCCTTGACGGCCCCGCCCTTCCAGAGCTTGACAGTCGCCCCTTCGATGGGATTGCTGTTTGCATCCGTCACGGTCACGGTGAGTACGCCACTGCAGCAGCCGAGGCTCTCGACCACGACATTCTTCGTCACCGGATCGCATTCGCCGTTGATGGCGAAGGAGAATTCCCGATTCGTGTATCCGGTTTTCATCACCTCCACGCCGTACTCACCTTTGCAGAGGTCGGTGAACACAGCGGCTCCGGACCCGTCGGTGAAGGCGGTATGGAGGATCGCACCGCTTTTCCAGACCCGGACTTTCGCGCCGGAGACGCCGGCACCGTTCTCGTCCTTCACGTTGACCGTGAGAACGCCGTCGCAGCACACCTCCGCTTCGTTCTGGAGGACCGCGGTCAGTTCGACGGGCTCACATGCGGCGTTGATGACGAACACCGCTTCGTACACGCGATAGCCGTCAACCGCGATGCGTATTGAATATTCGCCCGGACAGAGATCGGCGACCATGACCTTGCCCCCGGAATCCGTGCGGGGATCGGCGATGATCTGACCGGCCTTCTTGATGACAACGGCCTTGTTTGCAAGCAGCTCGCCACTCCCGTTCTTGACCCGGAGAATGAGAAGACCGCTGCAGCAGCTGTCGGACGGGGCGAGCTGCACGCTCATGCTGCCGAGCGAGGATGCATCCTTCTTCGGATCGAGCGCGGCGAACAGAACGGATGCGTAGCCGTCAGCGGAGGCGGTGATATCGATCGCCCCGGCGGGAAGCCCTTTCAGCGTAAAAACGCCGTCCGTGCCGGTGCTTGTCCTGCCAACCTCCCGTCCGTCATCATGGCCCGTTGCGACGACAACCGCATCGGGAATGGGACTGCCCGTCCCTGCCTTGTGGACGGTACCGGAAATCGTGTATGTCGCAGGCGCATTGGTGCTGTCGTCGGAACATGCGAACAGGCCAATCGCCGCCACGAAGAGGAAAAGACGGGGAAACAGACGGATCATATACTACCTCGTAGTTGCGGCCGCCGGATGCATGGGCGGTCGGGGTTGGCGGATATGGATGATACATGTGCGTCGGGAAACCGGCGAAGGAACGCCGCCGGAGGAAGGTGCGGGCGAGAAACCGGCAATGGAGAATAACACCGGAGGAGAGGGGAAGTTACCGTCCTACGCCGGAATGTTGTAGCGCTCGATCAGCTTGTAGATGGTCGTGCGACCGATATCGAGCAGGCGAGCAGCCTCCTTGATATTGCCGCCACTGGCCTCGAGCGCGAGGCGCACGCCGCGGGCCTTGAGCTGGTCCATGGTAGGAACCCCAGGGTGCTTTCCTCCGATACCGGTGTCACTCACCGATTTCGGGCGCACTCCCGTTGCGACCAGCAAGGCATGCGGCAGATCGTCGACGCGGATTTCCATGGTTTCGCAAACGGCGACGGCACGTTCGATTGTTTCTTCCAGTTCGGGGATATTTCCGGGCCAGCGGTAGCGTCGCAATTGGAGGAGGGCGTCGGCGCCGATGCCGAGACCCGGTCGACCATACGCTTCCGCATACTGCCGCAGCAGACGATCGACGAGAATGGGAATATCGGCGATGCGGTCGCGCAACGCCGGAATGCGCACAGGGAAATTCGCGAGACGGAAATACAGGTCGTCGCGAAACGAACCCTCGGCGCACATCGCGCGCAGATCCCGGCTTGTGGAAGTGATGATGCGAACGCCAAGCGGCAAGTCGACGTCCCCACCGATACGCCGGTACGTGTGCGATTGCAGCGTGCGGTACAGCCGCGCCTGCACGGTTGTATCCATTGCCCCGACCTCGTCGATATACAGCGTGCCGCTGTCCGCCTGTTCGAGCGCGCCGGCCAGCATGTCGCTTCCTTCTTCAAAGACCCCTGCTTCGGATCCGAACAGCTCCCGTTCCAGCAGATGCTGCGGGATGGCGGTGCAGCTAAACAGCACGTAGGGCCGGGTCGAGCGCCGGCTGTTATAATGGATCGCCCGTGCGTAGTACTCCTTGCCCGTTCCCTCCTCGCCCTCGATCAGCACGTTGATGTCGTTGGCGCAGGCCTTGCGCAGCAGGCTGACGATGGTATGCATGACGCTGGTGCGCGCAACGATCTGCTCGAACTGCACCTCGCCGGCAACGGCAGTGAGCAGCTGCCTGACCTGCAGACGCAGGTCGAGCAAGCGCTCGGCCGTCCGAAGCGCCAGGCGGAAGTCCTGCTCCGCGCACGGAACCGTGAGCATCGTGGCCAATCCCAGTGTTTCGATCAAATCAAGATCTCTTGCAACACCGGCCTGCACACAGGCCACAACCGGTACATCGGGCATGCGCTGCGTCAGGTCCGGAAGAATGTCCAGAATCTCGGACGGACCGTCCATATCCACAAAAAGAATGTCCGGATGCCAATCCGGATGCGCAAGATACGCTGCGATCTCGGGGATGATACCAAGCTGTAACGTGGCGGATTCCGCGAGGAAGGCCGTGAGGGCCTCACGCAGGGATTCCGACCCAGTGACGAGAGAGAGGTGAAGGGGTCTGCCGGACAGGGATTCTATTTGCATCGATGTGGGGTTGCGAAAGTGATATCGCAAATATAGTATTTTGTGGCAGCATGCAAAACCAAACCCGGGATGCCCTGAACGAAATGGTGGGATGCCCTGAACGAAATGGTGGGATGCCCTGAACGAAATGGTGGGATCAGGCCACGTGAGCCATTGACTGGATGAGTGTCAGCGTCGGCCCGGCTGCAGGCACCGGCGCATCGAGGCGGACTTCCTCGGCGATGCCATGTTCGACTGGGGTGATGGTGGGAAGGGATATCGTGAACTCCGAACCTCGTCCTTTCTCGCTGCGCACGTCGATGCGCCCGCTGTTGAGTTCGACGAACTGTCTGGTCAGGGAAAGTCCGAGGCCCAGGCCGTCATAGGGACGGTTGTATCCGGTTTTTTCCTGCGAAAACACGTCAAACACATGACGGACATATTCCTCCGCGATGCCGATGCCCGTATCACGCACGCGAAGCGTGCAATCGTTTCCCTCACCCCGCACAAACACTTCGACTTCTCCCTTTTCCGTGTATTTGATCGCGTTGTCGACCAGATTCATCATCGCCTGCTCGAGTGAGTAGCGATCCGCATAGATCGCGGCGCTTGCAAGTGTCGATTTGAAGACAAGCGACAGGCCACGTTCCTTCGCCATCGGGCGGTACTGGGCGCAGAGGTCCCGCACGGAGGAGACGATATCGAAATCTTCCGGTGTCACGGAAAACGTGCCTGCCTTGAGGCTGGAGATATGGAGAAGTTCTTCCACCGAGCGCATCAGCCTTCTGCCGGCACTTTTCATGCTGCTGGTGTACAGGCTCCGATCCTCGCTGGAAGCGACTCCGGGATCGGAAATCAGATCGACATAGCCGAGGATGACATGCAAAGGTGTGCGGATTTCATGCGACATGGTTGCGATGAACGCGTCCTTGAGCCGGTCGGAATGTTCCGCCTTGTCACGGGCAGCGATCAGTTCGGATTCCGTGCGCCTGCGGGCCGCCACTTCGTGGCGCAGCTCGGTATTGAGCGCTTCGAGTTCCTGCGTCCTTCGTTCGACGAGCCGCCGCAGCAAACGCCGGCTGCGTGTGGAAATGACAAACAGCGAGAAGAGCAGCAGGAGGATGACCGCTCCGGAGATACGGAAGCCCAGGATCTGTTCTTCGGCACCAGCGAGCCAACCTTCGACCGGCGCGACCGCAAGGTCCCAATATCCATCGAGCAGTGGAATGCGCTGCTGTTCGGGATGGGAGGCGAACACCTGCTCGCTGCCGAAGAACACACCGTGATGCTCGTCACGTACCGCAAAACGAAGACCGGAATCCTCTTCTGTCAGTCCGGCTTCGATGAACAGTTCCGGGAGATCGATGACAATGGCGGCGAGTCCCCAGATTCCACGATCATCACGCACCGGCAGGCGTGCGACAACGGCCATGCCGCCCTGCTTGAGTTCAATCGGTCCTTCGATAGTAATGAAGTCGCTTCCATACGCACGACGCACACCCACGGCGACCGCAGGTCTCGGGTCATCGAGCAGATTGTGTCCGAATGCCGTTTCATTTCCCTCAAGGGGAAACATGTGCGTGATGACGCCGTCATGAACGAGTTGTACCGCGCGAATCGAGGCGGAATTCCCCCGCAGCGTGGCGGCGATGTTGTCGAATTCCCTGTCGACCAGTCCGGTTTCGATATTTGATTCAACAAAGCTGCGAAGGCCGTAGAGCGTCGAGAGCTTCCCATTCAGCGCGTTTCCAATCGCCACGCTGCGCTGCACGAGCTGCTCGGAGGCGTCTGTGCGTTCGTGGCCTTCCACCCAGCGGCTGTGCACGGAGTCGAGCAGATAGAACGCCCATGCGACGAGCATCAGCATCAGGGCGTACGACGTGACATCCTTGTATCGGAATTGCTTCATGGACAGACTCTCTCTCGTTTCGCTCGGTTGACGGGGCACCGGCCCCTTCCCGACGGCCGCACCGCCACGGGACATATCAAAGACTCAGGGCAAATTAACTGCCCAACATTAACAACAGCTTAACTGCAGATGAAAAGTCTGTAGGAATTTCCTCCCCATGAAGGTTCAGCCCCTGTAACCTTTCCAGCGCACGGGTTGTCATACATGTTCTACGCATTTCCCTCCCCCTACAAGACAGGGCGTGGCCGTTAGCAGTATCGATGGTCGCGCCTTTTTTTTTCCCGTCGCCGGAGCAGTCCCGGCCAAATCCCTCCCTCATCCTACCCGATTCCACGCGATGAAGGGATCACTCCAGCTTCAGTTTCTTCAGTTTTGGACTGATCACCACCTGGCAATACGGTGCGTTTCGGTTGCGTCGGTAATAGTCCTGGTGGTAAGCGTCCGCCGGATAAAACGTGTCGAGTTTGCCTATTTCCGTGACGATGGGATCGGAGAATGATGATTGCGCGCCGTCGCGTGAGTCCTTCGCCGTGAGGAGTTGCTGTTCCGATGTGCAGAAGATCGCCGAACGGTACTGCGTGCCGACGTCCCCGCCCTGGCGGTTCAGCGTGGTCGGGTCGTGCGCCTGCCAGAACACATCGAGGAGTTCTTCATAGCGCACGACATCAGGATCGAAGCTGATGCGAGCGACTTCCGCATGTCCGGTGCTTCCCCGACACACTTCTTCATAGCTGGGAAACGCGACATCTCCTCCGGCATACCCCGATTCAACGGACAGCACACCGTCGATGCGTTCGAACACCGCTTCGATGCACCAGAAACAGCCACCGGCAAAGATGGCAGTGTCGGGTTGTGTGTTTGTCTGCTCCCCGCCCGGGGAATGGTCGGGATTCGGATCCTGTGTCATGGGCTGTTCCTCAATGTGAGATGTGTATCGCGCCTGCGTCTGTGACGGAGTTTCTCCGCGCTCGTCCCCGCTGCCGCAGGCGGGCAGAAAGAACAGAAAGAGGAGTACGAGAAATGATCGGCGCATGGTTACTTCCTTTCCATCCGATGCGAGAGTGAATTTCCAAAAAATTACTCTGAATTCCGACACGAGTCAGGTCAGTTTTCCATGCCATCAACGTACAAGCCCCTGCAAGCCGGCGGAGAGAAGAGCGACGGGCACCCCGCCCGGAGGCTTGCCTCCCAGCCCATCCAATGCTATAATACAAAATCGCCATTCGCTGACAGTATTCTCATTGACAGGTATCCCATGCCCCAATCGCTCGCGATACTCAAAGACGCTCCCGAACGCGTCATCGAACTGTTCGAACAGCACGCCATGCGGCAGACCGTGCCCGCGGGCGTGGAACTGAGCCGGGAGGGTGACGCCTGCACATATTTTCCGATCGTGGAGTCCGGCATTGTCCGGGTGTACAAGCTGAGCCGTGACGGACATGAGGTCACGCTGTACCGCATCCGCGGAGGTGAAAGCTGCATTCTCACACTCTCGTGCCTTGTACAGTCCACGACCTTTCCCGCGCAAGCCAAAGTGGAGACCGAAAGCACGATCTACCTGGTGCCCGCGGCGACGTTCAAGTCCTGGAGCGTCACAGAGCCCTTCTGGAGGGATTATGTGCTCGGCCACCTATCAACAACGCTGAATCGGGTGGTTGGACTGGTCGAGAATATGCTGTTCCGCAGCGTGGAACTACGCATGGTTGACGCACTGCTCGACCATGCGGAACGCGGTGAGGGAGTCGTGCGCGCCACGCATCAGGACATCGCCAACGAGATCGGCAGCGCGCGGGAGGTGGTGAGCCGCAATCTCAAGGAACTCGAACGCGAGGGTATGCTCGCGCTCGGACGAGGCGAAATCCGTATCATCGACGCACACCGTCTCCAGCTTCGAAGCGAACTACTCTGATTTTCTGTCCCGTCGCAATACTCGATCATGCGGATGGAATCCACTGGCTCAGGATCGCCAACGCACACGCCCCGGTCTCCTCACCGGGGCTTTTTATTGCGTGGCGCGGACGCAGCGGCGATCTCCGCCACGGCGATCTCCGCCACGGCGATCTCCGCCACGGCCGGAGTGCTGTATGCGTTCAGCGAGCGGCTTCGGGTTGTTACTCCGTGACGGTGTTACCGGGATTCTGTGCGACTTGCACGGGATTCAATGCGGATGTATATAGGAAGATGTAATTTCGGCTCGTTTGCCGAAGTCCCCAGACCATACGAATTCAAGACGCGAGGAAAGATCC
>JAGTUZ010000171.1 GCA_018224415.1 Bacteroidota bacterium
AGGCGCGGGAGTGGGACGCCAGTCGGCAGCGGGAGACGCTCACCGATGTGCTCGATGCGCTTGACGCCATGGCGGGCAAACGCGGGATCTGCATTGGCGTGGCGCTGGACGAATTCCAGGAAATCACTTCACTGGGAGGAGAGAAGGCCGACTGGCAACTGCGGGGGGCCATGCAGCGGCATGAGCATCTGGCCTATGTGCTCGCCGGATCGCAGACCCATCTGATCGAGCGCATGACCGGCCAGGCAGGCGCGTTCTACAAACTGGCCGACAAGATGGCCTTCGGTCCGATCGACGCCGCTGTCTTTGCGAAATGGATCGAGAAGCGGATGAAATCCTCCGGCGTCAATGCCGCGGGCGCGGGTTTGCCCATCGTGGTCGCCGCCGGCACGCGCACGCGCGACATCATGCAGCTCGCCCGCGTGTGCTGGGATCGGGCGCGTGGGACGGGTCGACCCGCGTCGCCGGTCGTCGAAGCCGCGATGCGCGAGATCGTCGCGGAAGAAAACGACCTGTTCCTCCGTCAATGGAAAGCGCTGACGCCGCTGCAGCAGAACGTCCTGCGTGCGGTGGCGGCGGGAGATGGCGGGCTGACGACACGCGCCATGCTTCGGCGTTTCTCCCTCGCAAGCAGCGGGGCCGCGACCAACGCGGCTGCGTCCCTGGTGGAAAAACAATTGCTGTTTCGCGCGGATGTAATCCGCACGGGCGGAAATGCACCGACAGGCTATCTGTATGATTCGCCCTTCTTCCGCGCCTGGGTGTGGTGGACCGCGCTCGCCGACCTCGGGCCGACCTTCGCCGACGCGGTGCGGGAAGGTCCCCTGCGTTACGGTCGTTGAGAATACAGCCGACCAGAAAGTCCGAAACCTGTCATCATTCTCCTCCGGTCGCGCCGGCCTCGCGCTCGCGGAAGGTGCGGGAGACGAGGTCGAGAACCTTTGAGGCCTCTTCGGGTGTGGTCTCGTCGCTGCGCGCCAATGCAACAAGCACGCGGCTGCCGTCCGTGAGTGGCACGAGATGGAATTCCCAGTACAGCATTCGGGGGATGGTACTCATGGCCTTCCATCCCGCAACCGACGCACCAAGGAAATGCCGCGGCTCCGCGGCTTCGTATTCCGTCAGACCGAGGAACACACTGGTCATGTTGGAAAGCAATTCCTTCCTTCCACCGAGACTCTCCACATAGTCCTTCGACGCAAGCACCAGTGTCAGCTCCAAACGACTCTCCTCAGGCGCGCTCCCTGCCGGGAAACGAAGACGCACAGCGTCAAGGCCAATTTCCGACGGGGCGGAAAAGGGCACGGGCGTGTCGAAAGCGATGGGGCCCCACTGCTGCGGATGCTCGGGTGCGGTACCCTGACAGCCGGTCAACACAGGCAGGCAGAGCAGAAGAAAAATGACAACGGGGAGTCGGTGTGGCATGGCAGGTGTTCCGGAATTGAATACGAACCGAGACAGGGTTGCAAGAACGGCCCGGCCGGGTGGACCGTGGGATTCATGCGCTGCTCGCGCGACGGCACGATACGGAATATGCTGCAAAAGTAGATCGGGATTTCCCGATAATCAAGGGCGGACCCGTTTATTCGCACATGCAGCTGCGGAAATGTTCGCTGGACAGCCGGTCTTGCACCAATGGATCATGTCGGTTATTATGGCGGCAACGGAGTATGCCATGAAAACCATTCGTCCCTTTTTTCTGCTTGTTGCCGTACTGTTCGTCAGCCTCCCGGCGGACACACAGGCCCAGGACATCCTTGTCGACCACACATCGGTGGCGCTGTTCGAATTCATCCCGCCGCAGTATGCCGAGGCAGCCGCGCGTCTGCGCCTGCTGTTCATGGACCGCTCGGTGGGTGGTAATATCGACCAGGCGCTCGGATGCCTCGCATCGCTGCATGCCGACGCCCCGAATTTCTGCAGGCGGTGGCAACACCGTGACTCGGCCTATGCCGTGGACCCGCGTGAGGTCTACTGGGAGGGACGTTGGGACCGCAGCCGCTGGCGCTACGAGTTCTGGCCCTCGGGGTGCAGCGAGGATGCCGACTGCTTCATCTCCTTCATCGAACCGCGCATCGACTCCTTCGACGTCGTGGGCTTCCAGCACAGTTATCTCGCGGTGACACCGGGGTCGGGCATCAACGATGCGGTGAACGGCTACTTCGGTTCGCGTGGCGACCGCGGCGCCGCAAGCTACGCCGCCTTCGCGGCGCGGCATCCGGAAAAAACCGTGCTGTGGTGGACCAGCTCCCTTGCGCGCGGCATCGGAAGCCCCGAATCCGAGGCGTTCAACGATGCCATGCGGGCCTTCGCCGCGGCGCACGACCTGGTGCTGTTCGACGTGGCCGACATCCTTTCCCACGATCCGCAGGGAAATCCCTGTTTCGACAACCGTGACGGCGTGACCTATCTCGACGAGAACCATCCCGATGACGGACGCGACATTCCCGCCATCTGTCCGCAGTACACCACCGAAACCGAAGGCGGCCATCTTGGTTCGATCTCCGCCGGAGGCATCCGGGTGGCGAAGGCTTTCTGGGTGCTCATGGCGCGCATCGCGGGCTGGGATGGTCTCGCTGCCTCCGCGACCGAACCGGCCGCCGTTGCCTCCGGACTTTCGCTTTCGTTCTACCCGAATCCGGCACGCGAGGCGGTGACCGTGCGCTTCACGCTTCCAGAAGCGGCGCAGGTCCGGCTCTCGCTTCACGACCTTCTGGGTCGTGACGTTGCCATGCTGCATGAAGGCGAGTGGCCCGCCGGATCGCATGTGCTGCGTTTGGCCGTTCCCGCCGGGCTCCCCGCGGGTCGGCTGCTCCTGCTGCGACTCACGGACGGACGGCGCAGCACGGCAACAACGCTGCTCCTTCGATGATCGCGGGCACACGGAGGACGAGGGTCAGTACGGACCGCTCCCCTGGCGCTCGCGATCCTCGTACTCGCAGGGATCGGTCTCGTGGTGCCCCTTGTACTGGAAGTCCAGGGATTCGTGATAATGCTGTTCGAGAGAATGGCAGATGTCCGGTCGCTGCAGCCAGTGACCGCTCTCGTCAATACAGTACCTGAGCTCGAGGGGAATCTCGCGATCGACGTACAGGCCGAAGAGCCGGACGTCCTTCGCGGCGATATTGTGGGCTTCAAGGTAGTCGATCAAACCGCAGATCGTGTCGGCGAAATATGCGCTGGTGATCTCCTCGATGCCGGCGATCTCGCACACACGCGCGACATAGGTGTAGGGAAGGGAGCGATCGTACTTGGACTGGGGACCGAAGAGAGAACTGCGAATGTTCATGCGTACCTCCCGGTGCTGGGCGGCGGCGGGCGAGGCCGCCGCAAAGTGCGTTGTCGATGGGTCTACGCGAGAATATAGAACGCATCATGGATGGAATCAAGTCTATCGGACCGGCAACTCCGTCATTTCCGATCGTGCCCGGCTGCTCCTTTCAAGGCGCGATCCCGCCGATCACAGCCACTGCTGTTCGCGGTACCATTTCAGTGTCGAGGTCATGCCCTCGTGGAGCGGGATCGCGGGCGCGTACCCGATGCGGTCGCGCGCCCTGTCGATCGAACAGGTCCACGCCCGCTGCACGGCCTCGCGCACTTTCTGCGCGTTG
>JAGTUZ010000172.1 GCA_018224415.1 Bacteroidota bacterium
GATGAGCTGACAGCCCCGGGCGTCGGTGATGGTGACGGTGTAGGTCAGGTTTCCCACGGGAGTGAGCACGGGATTCGGGACGGAGCGGTCACTGAGTCCGCCGGCAGGGCTCCAGAAAATCTTGTACGGCTTCGTGCCGCCGGTGATGTTTCCCCCCATCGCGCTTTCCATGCCCTGACAGGTCTCGAGGCGGGTGGCCATGGCAATGCGCAGGGGTTCGGCGACATCGACGCGCAGCGAATCCACAGCGGTGCAGCCGCGCGCGTCGGTGAGTGTCACGCGGTAGGTGGTCGGACGCGTGGGACGCGCCACGGTGCTCGCGGCCTGGGGATCAGTAAGTCCGTCCACCGGACTCCATGCGACACGAAAGGGCGGCTGCCCTCCTTTCCCGGCCGCCTTGAGCGTCGTGCTGCTTCCGGAGCAGATGGCGACGTCCTTGCCGGCGTCGACCGCCGGGAGCGGATGGACGCTCACGCGCACAGTGTCACGGTCGACGCAGTCGAAACGGTTCGTGACCGTCAGTACGTAGTCGGTGCTCTTCGTCGGCCGTGCGATCGGCATGGCGGTATTCGGAGTACTCAATCCGTTTTCCGGCGACCAGCGGTAGCGCGCCCCGTGGCTGGTGTCGATCCGCGCCGGACCGAGGCGGGTCTCGCCACCGAGGCAGAGTTCCTGGTCCTCACCGGCGTCGGACTTGTTGCAGGGCGACACGGTGACGGTGATGGTGGCGTTTGCCCGGCAGCCGTTGGCGTCGGTCACGGTCACGACATAGGTGATGGTCTGAATGGGATTCGCCACCGGATTCGCTGCCGTGGCGTCGCTCAGGCCCTCGCGGGGAACCCACTCGTATCGGTAGGGAGGCGCTCCACCGGACACGCCCAGCTCGAGTCGGCGTCCCTGATCACGGCAGATTGTCATTTCCTTCGGCAGCGACACCACCGGCGCGGGATACACAAAGACTTTCACCAGGTCGGTGTCGGTACATCCGCTGGCATCGGTAACGGTGACGGTGTAATCGGTGGTCTGGTTGGGGCTGGCCACGGGATTCATGGCTGCGGGATTGTCGAGACCAAACACCGGCGTCCACGCATAGCGGTACGGCGGCGTACCGCCGGTGGCCGGCTGGCCGACGGGGGAGCCGAACCCGGCGCAGATGCGTTTGTCGTCGCCGGCATGGGCTTGCGGACCCGGTGCGACGGCGACACTCACCTCGTCGCTGCTGCTGCAGTTGTTCGCGTCGGTCACCGTGAGCGTGTAGATACGAGAGACCGAGGTGCGCACGGTGGGCGAAAGTTCGCGGACACTGCTCAGGCCGGTGGAAGGACTCCACAGAATCGTATACGGCGGACGCCCCCCTTCGGCGCGTCCGTTGAGCACCACTGGCGTGCCGTCGCAGAGCGTCACGTCATCACCGGCCGAGGAGACGGGCGGTGGAATCACTTCGACGTCGACCTTCTGTTCGTCGGAGCAGCCGGCGGCGTCGGTCACGCGCAGCATGTAGGTCGTGCTGATCTGGGGGGCCGCGACGGGATTCGCGATATTCGGATTGCTGAGTCCGAGAGGCGGCGTCCATGCATAGGCGAACGGCGGCGACCCGCTACGTACGCTTCCGGTGAGTTCCACCGACGCGCCGGCGCAGGCCTGGTGGCGGTCCTTGTACCGCAGTTCCGGAGCGGGTTGCACGGTCACGCGCACCGTCGCGCCGGCCGTGCATCCGTTGGCGTCGGTCACGGTCACCGCGTAGGTGGTGTTGCGGGCCGGCGAAGCCTGCGGCATGGCGGCGGAGGCGTTGTCGAGTCCCGTCGCGGGGGACCAGCGATAGCGGAACGGCGGCGTGCCACTGGTGGCCTCGGCGCCGATCACCGTCGCGCGTCCGGAACACACCGCAGCGTCTTCCGCCATCTGCAGCAGCGGTTGCGGATGCAGCGTGACGAGCACGGAGTCGCGCACGATGCAGCCATTTGCGTCACGTACGCTCAGCACATACCATCCGCTTTCCTCCGGACGCAGCTCGGGATCGACAACGGCGGCGGAACTCAGGCCCGTGCGAGGGAACCACTCGAATGTGTATGGCCGCTTCCCACCGCTCACGCGTCCGCGCAGCTTCGTCGACTCGCCGGCGCAGAGGGCCAGGGCGTCGCCCGCGTCCACCACCGGCGGATCGAAGACGGTGACGCGCAAGGTGTCGGCGTCGAAGCATCCGTTGGCGTCGGTGACCGTCACGATGTATGTGGCGTCCCCGCGCGGGAGCAGCGTGGGATTCTGTGCCGAGGGATTGTCGAGACCCACGGCAGGCGACCAGAGCCAGCGGTACGGCGGCGTCCCTCCCGCCACACGGGCGGGCAGCGTCACCGGCGTGTTGGCGCAGGCGGTGAGCGCGCCTCCCGCGTCGACTTCCACGCCCGGGAACACCGTCACGGTCAGCGAATCCTTCGCCGTGCAGCCGAGTGCATCGGTGACGGTGAAGACATAACGCGTGGAGCGCTTCGGCGACGCAACGGGATTGGGGGATTCGGGATTGTTCAGTCCTTCGGCTGGCGACCAGAAAAAGCGATACGGACTGCGGCCGCCCTGCACACGGGACTGCAGCACGACGCTGCTGCCGGGACAGACCGCGCGGTCGGCGCCGGCTTCGGCCACGGGCGGCTCGGACACGGTCACGGTCACGGTGTCGGTGGTTGTCGCGCCCTCGGCATCGGTCACCACCAGCACGTAGGACGTCGTCGCACGTGGCGAGGCGACGGGACGCGCCTCGCGGATGTTCGACAGCGTCGCGGCGGGCGACCAGTTGAAGGTGTATGGAGGCGTGCCGCCGCCGGCTTCGCCGCCCAGGCGCGTGCTGCCGTCGCGGCAGATCGTGGTGTCGCGTCCGGCGAAGGCAACGGGTTCATTGAAAATCACACGCAGGATAAACGCATCCGTCAATCCGGATAGATCTCCCTGGAAGATGTTGCCAACCGTGCGGAAGCCCTTGCTCTCGGTGCCGCCCACGATCACCGCGTTGCCCTGCGGGTCCATCCCCAAGCCGTAGCTGATGTCATGTGACTCCCCGCCGTAGAAGGTCCCCCAGAGATATCCTCCACCCGGACCGAACTGCGTGATGAAAATGTCGTATCCGCCCCCCTTGCGGTCGAGAAAGGGACGCCCGGCGAGCGGGAAATTCCGGCTGCCGGTGAAGCCGGACACAAGAATGTTGTCGCTGTTGTCGAGGGCGAGACCACTGGCCTTGTCGACCTCGACGCCGCCAAGGTAGGTACTCCACCGCAGCACACCATTCGGGTCCATGCTGGCGACAAACACATCCACCAATCCGCCGAGCCGCTTCTGCAGAGGATTGCCGGCAAGCGGAAACTGCGTGCTCGCGGTGTACCCTGCCAGCACGACATTGCCTTCGCTGTCGACCGCGATGCGTTCGACGCTTTCCTCGAGTTCACCGCCGATATACGTGCTCCAGAGAATCTTCCGCTGCCGGCCGTCGAGACGTATGACGAAGCCATCGAAGCTGCCCCCGCCATAGGCCGACTGCCGTTCGATAGTAACGCCGGGGAAATTCGTGCTCTCGGTGCGTCCGGCGATGTAGATGTCGCCGCGGACATCGATGGCGAGGGCGGCGGCGAAATCCATGCTCCACCCACCGATGTACGAGGCCCATTCGCGACTCCCCGTCGCCGAAAAGCTGGCGATAAAAATATCATGATCTCCGTTGTTGCTGGTCTGCAGGGCGTCGGCGGTCACCGGAAAGTTCGTGCTGTAGGTCCCGCCGGTCACATACACGTCGCCGTCGGGAGATACGGCGATGTCCGCGCATTCGTCGGAGTAACTTCCTCCGAAATACGTGGCCCAGCTCCGGCGTCCGCGTTTGTCGAGCGCGAGCAGGAATACGTCGTAGCGTCCGCCGTTGCGCGGCTGCAGCGCGTCCGGCGTCACGGGCAGGTCGGTGCTCGACGTGGAACCGCCGACGAAGAGTCCGCCGCCTTTGCCGAGTGCGATCTGCGGACTTTCCTCCGAAGCGCTGCCCCCGAAATAGGTGGACCAGAGCTGCCGTCGTTCGCGGGAGAACGCGCTGATGAAAATGTCGAAACTCCCGCCCGCCGCGGCCTGCAGCGCTCCGGGCGACACAGGAAAATCCGTGCTCGCGGAATAGCCGGTGACAAAGATCGTCCCTTCCTCGTCGGTGACCACATCACGGGCATAATCCGATAGAGACCCCCCAAGAAAGGTGCTCCATTGCAGATAGGGGTCGATGACAAGCGGACGCGACGGATCGTGGCCGCGCACGGAGAACTGCAGGGAGCCATCGCGCAACAGCCATTCGGTTTCGCGGGCCTCGATGCCTCCCGCAGCGGCGGGCTGCCAGGCGAAGGGCGCGCCGTCGCGCAGTTGTCCGGCAGCGAAGGTAAAGGAGAGGCTGCCGTCGGCGCGTCGCAGCGCCTCACCCGCTCCCTCCCAGCGGAGGGCGATGTGCGAGGGATCGGCGCCCGGGCGCAGGTGGAATTCATATTTCACACCATCGGGTGTCAGGCGCAGCGACAGGTCGATGCCTGGATACAGTTCTTCGTAGACAACGCCGCCGAAGCAGCCTGCGTCCGCGGCTTCCGCCGGACTCCCGGGAAGGTACCAGCGCTGCACGCCGTCCTGCCGCTCCGTGAGCCGCACCCGCGAGGGATCGGCCCCTTCGAATACCAGGTCACTGCGGTAGGCGCGTCTCCCGACCGCTGCGTTTGTGCTGTGGGTCTCACCGCCTGGAATGGCTGGGACACGGTCGATCGCACTCCGGGAGGCAGTCTCCGCGCTTTCGTAAAACACGAGGCTGATACCACGTTCGAATACGAACACACGCGCGCCCTGAAGAGGCGTGCTCATCGCAAGCAGCGCGCCGGCCGCGGAGGATGTCTGCCACTGTCCCCGGTTCTCGACAAGCACAAACGGTGCGGAGGCAAAACTCCCCACAACCGCGTTCGGTCCGGTGCTGGACGCGTCGGTGCTGGTGGAGCGTGCGTCCGTCTGCGTGTTGGGAACGCAGACGAGCAGCAGGGTCGTCAGAATGACAGCGGCGGGGAAAGGGACAATGCGTTTCACGCGGTCGTCGTCATGCGGTGAATAAAAAAAGGAATGCGGGTCCGATAAGAGGAAAAGTACGAAAAAAAGCGATGCAATGGCCACTCCCGGTGACGGAGCAGACGTGGCGGGGAGGCGCGGGAAGCTCCTCCCCGTCCTCGTTTATCGAAGGACAAGCATCGTACGCTGGGCCGAACCTGCGGGCGTGGTGAGCCGGATCAGGTAGGTCCCTGTCGGCAGACCGGGCATGAGCAACTGCGTATTCTGTGTCACACCCGGCTGCGCGTCGACGGCGACGCGGCGCAGTTCGCGTCCGCAGGCGTCGTACACGGCGAGCGTCGACGGACCGTCGGCACGCCAGGCAACGGTGGCGGATCCGTTCGTGACCGGGTGGGGATACACCGTCGAGATGCCGAAGGCATCGACACGGGCCGGAGCATCGACAGTGTTTGGTGTCTGTTCGAAGGTCAGTCCGGCCACAGTGACGCGCGGATTCCAGCTCAGCGCATCGAGAGTGTCAACGGACAATGATGCTGAAACCCCCTGCTTGGTGAGGAACATGTAATTGACCGACTGGGTCACCTCCTCGCTGACCACCGTGCCGGCGAATTCGATGCGCATGGTCACCCAGGTGCGATTGCGCACGCATAGCGCGGGCCAATTGCCCTGCGTCGTCATGAGAATGCCTTCCGACACGGCGTCGACCTCCATGCGCGTCTGTTCGGTGAAGCCTTCGAGCGGCGTGGCCTCGTTGCTGTTGTAGTCCCATGACGAACCCAACTGCAGGGGGAACAGCAGCGAAGGCATTTCCGGGTCGTATTGAAGCAAGAAATCGGAACCCGAATACGTGGTCGCGAAGCCGAGATCGTAGAAACCGTTGTCGTCGAGGCGCATGTAGCTGTAGGCCACTTCCGTCGCGGCGAAAATCTGCGCGTGCGTGGCTGTGGGAAAGTCCATGGCATAGGGCGTCACCGACGGCGAGACAAACACCGACTGGTAGGTGGACTGCTGGTATGTGAATCCACTGAAATCATAGACCTGTCCACCGCCTGCAGCGCCGAGATCGAAGGTCACACCGGAAAGTTCGTCCGTGTTGTACATCGTGAGATCACGATCCTGCAGCGTCGGCTCTATATCCGCCCGGGTGAACTCGATCTGCGCCTGCAAGGGCATCGCGATCGCCAGCAGCAGGACGCCCACCGAGCTGCATAAAAGAACATTTCGTAGCAAACGATACATCGAGAGACTCCTTGGAGAATGATGATGATTGAAAGGAGAATGATACGAAAATTCAGAGCCAAATCAGCGTCCGCCTTCCCCACGCCGGATGACGGCCGGGACGCCGTCCAAAGCGCGCTTCCGGGGCTGGTTGCATTTCGCGGGCCTTCTCCGTAGCTTTGTTGATCCACTGGAATTCCCCGGTTTTCCCACCCTTCGAGTTCGGATCCCTACATGCAGACCGGAGCAGATTTCTACAACATCGACAGCCTCTTCCAGGAAGAGGAATTGATGGTGCGCGATGCCGTACGCAGTTTCGTCGCGGGCGAGATTCTGCCCGTGATCGACGCCGCCGCACGGGAAGGCGTTTTTCCCATGCACCTCCCTCCGAAGATGGCCGAACTCGGTATGTTCGGTCCGACCCTGCCGGAACGCTACGGCTGCGCCGACGCAAACAACGTCATCTACGGCCTGATGATGCAGGAGCTCGAGCGCGGCGACAGCGGCATCCGCAGTTTCGCCAGTGTGCAGAGTTCACTTGTCATGTACCCGATCTTCCGTTACGGCACCGAGCAACAGCGCGAGCGCTGGCTGCCCCGTCTCGCCCGCGCGGAAGCCATCGGCTGCTTCGGCCTGACCGAACCCGACCATGGTTCCGATCCCGGCGGCATGGAAACCCGTGCTGTGCGGGACGGAGATCACTTCGTGCTCAACGGCGCGAAGATGTGGATTACCAATGGCACCATCGCCGATGTGGCGGTGGTGTGGGCGAAGCTCGACGGCGAGGTGCGTGGTTTCCTTGTCGAAAAGGGCACGCCCGGTTTTTCTGCCCCTGAAATGAAAGGCAAGCATTCCCTGCGTGCGTCGGTGACATCGGAGCTGGTGTTCCAGGACTGCCGCATTCCCGCCGGACACATGCTTCCCGACGCGGCCGGACTCAAGGCCCCGCTCGCCTGCCTGACGCAGGCGCGGTACGGTATCGCCTGGGGGGCCATCGGGGCGGCCGAGGCCTGTTACCACACCGCGCTGGATTATGCGAAAACACGCATCCAGTTCGGCAAACCCATCGGGTCGTTTCAGCTCGTGCAGCAGAAGCTCGTGTTCATGGAAACGGAAATCGTCAAGGCCCGCCTGCTCGCACTGCATCTCGGACGTATGAAGGACGAAGGCACCATGACCTTCGGGCATGTGTCGATGGCCAAGCGCAACAACGTCGACATCGCGCTGCGCATCGCCCGCATGGCCCGCGACATCCTCGGTGCCAACGGTATTCTCGACGAGTATCCCGTCATGCGTCACATGAACAATCTCGAATCGGTGCGCACCTACGAAGGCACACACGACATCCACACCCTTATCCTCGGCAGCGAGATCACGGGGCTCCCTGCGTACAGTTAATCACCAATCCGGAACAGCATCATGCCGAAGCAGCGCATCAGAATGGGACTCACCTTCGACGACGTCCTTCTCGTCCCCCGAAAATCGACGGTCCTGCCCCGCGAGGCGGATGTCCGCACACGCCTGACCAGGGAAATCTACCTCAACGTGCCGCTGCTCAGCGCCGCCATGGATACGGTGACGGAATCGGAAATGGCGATTGCGCTCGCGCGCGAAGGCGGCATCGGCATCGTGCACAAGAACATGAGCATTCTCCAGCAGGCGGAGGAGGTCGACAAGGTGAAGCGGTCGGAAAGCGGCATGATTGTCAATCCGATCACGCTGCATCCCGACAAGACCGTCGCCGACGCTCACGAGGTGATGGATAAATACAGCATTTCCGGAATCCCCATCGTCGACGACAAGAACAAGCTGATCGGCATTCTCACCAATCGCGACCTGCGTTTCGAGCCCAACCAGTCGATGCTTGTCTACGACATCATGACCAAGGACAAACTCGTGACCGCCCCCCTGGGCACGACGCTCGAGGAGGCGGAGTCCATCCTGCAGGAACATCGCATCGAGAAATTGCCGGTGGTGGACAAAAACGGACAGCTGCGCGGGCTGCTGACGTTCAAAGACATCATGAAGAAAAAGCACCACCCCTACGCGGCGAAAGATACGTTCGGACGGCTGCGCGTGGGTGCGGCGGTGGGCATCGCCAGCGACACGATGGATCGCGTCAAGGCGCTGGTCGACGCGGCGGTGGATGTGATCGTGGTCGACACTGCGCACGGCCACAGTTTCGGTGTGCTCGAAATGGTGAAGAAAGTCAAGAAACAATTCCCCAACCTGCAGGTTATCGCCGGCAACGTGGCGACCGCCTCTGCAGTCGAGGACCTGGTCAAGGCCGGCGCTGACGCGGTGAAAGTCGGCATCGGGCCCGGCAGCATCTGCACAACCCGCGTCGTCACCGGCGTCGGTGTGCCGCAGGTCACCGCGATCATGGACTGCGCGGAGATGGCCACCAAATACGACGTCCCCATCATCGCCGATGGCGGCATCAAGCAGACCGGTGATGTGTCCAAAGCCCTGGCCGCCGGCGCAGACACGGTGATGATCGGCAGCATGTTTGCCGGACTCGAGGAGAGCCCGGGAGAGAAAGTCCTGTACGAAGGCCGCCGCTACAAGATGTACCGCGGCATGGGCTCGATCAGCGCGATGAAGGAAGGCAGCAAGGATCGCTATTTCCAGGACGTCGAAGACGATATCAAGAAACTCGTGCCCGAAGGTATCGAAGGCATGGTGCCCTATCGCGGCAAACTCGAGGAAATCGTCTACCAGCTTCTCGGCGGCCTCCGTGCCGCGATGGGGTACTGCGGCGTGAAAGACATCGCCGAGCTGAGGTCCCACACCGAATTCATCCAGATCACTGCGGCGGGACTCAAGGAAAGCCACCCCCACGATGTGTTCATCACCAAGGAAGCACCAAACTATCAGGCGGGCAGCTCCTGAGAGCCGGGTTATCCACAGTACTCTGGAATACGGACTTACGGAATCGGTAGATCCGATTGCCGATTCCAGCCTGGATGGGGCTTTTTTCTACCCCCTTCCAGTATTATCCACAGTTTCACAGAAGTTATCCACAATCCGGTCTACGGCAGTTGACAGCTCGTCGCCCCAGCAGGATCGAAGAGTCCGCGGATTTCCGGAGGAGCGCCGCGCGCACGTCCTTGCAGCGCATGCTGCGCCAGGGCACTGAAACGCATTCGCGGAACGCGGCGCCCGGGGCCTTCCTCGTCACCCATCTCCCCCACATCCGTTACCTGACCGGTTTCACGGGCTCGAACGCCTGGCTGCTGCTGCGTTCGCGTTCCGCCGTGCTGTTTACCGATCCACGGTACCGTGAACAGGCGGCGGCCGAGGTGCGCGGTATGCGCGTTTCCATCGTCAAGGGAACAACGTTCACCGAAGCCCTCACCGCCCTGCGCCTGCATGCGCATCTGTCCGTCCTCGCCTTCGAGGCCGACCATCTGACGGCCACCGTCGCGGCAAATCTGAAACGCGCCCTTCGTCCTTTGCGCATGCAGCCGGTGAGCGGTCTGGTGGAATTCCACCGCATGGTCAAAGGGGAAGACGAGATCGACCGCATCAACCGCGCGATCACCATCAGCGAGCAGGCGTTTATGGACCTGCTGCCGATGCTGCGTCCGGGAGTAACCGAAATCGACATCGCCGCGGAACTCTCCTACCGCCAGCGTCGGCTCGGCGCCGACGGCGACGCCTTCCCCCCCATCGTCCTGTTCGGAGCGCGGACATCCCTCATCCACGGTCAGCCCTCCCCCGCCCGGCTCACGCGCCGTGCTCCGGTGCTTCTCGATTTCGGCTGCCGTGTCGACGGCTACGGCAGCGACATCACGCGCACGCTGCACGTGGGTCCGGCGCCCCGCCGCTTCCGCGAAGTCTACGACATCGTGCGGGATGCGCAGGAGGCCGGATGTGCAGCGCTGCGTGCCGGAATCGAGGCGGCACGCGTCGACGACATCGTGCGGGGTCGCATCGCAAACGCCGGCTGGGGAGCGTACTTCGAACATGGACTCGGGCACGGCATCGGACTGGAAACACACGAGGCGCCGCATCTCTCCTGGCGCAATGGCGAGTCGCTGGAGGAAGGACAGGTCGTGACCGTGGAACCGGGCGTGTATTTGCCGGGCAAGTTCGGGGTACGCATCGAAGACGATCTGCTTGTGCTGCCCGACGGCGCGGAATGCCTGACCACCTTGCCCCGCGCGCTTCTGGAGTTAGAACCGTGACCCCTGTCCCTGTCATCGGCGCCGACGGTGCCCGAGACACGGGTCCGGCCACGGCGCACGCACCCGTGATGCCGCCGCCCCGGCCGCATCGCGTGCTTGTTGTTGCGTACTACTTTCCCCCGCTCGGTCTCAGCGGCGTGCAGCGCACGCTGAAATTCGTCAAGTACCTTCCCGCTTTCGGATGGGAACCTACCGTGCTTACCGTCGAGGACCGCGGGTATTTCGCGAAGGACGAAGCACTGCTCGATGAATTGCAGGGCCTGCCGGTGCGCATCGTGCGTACGTCATCGCTCGATCCGCTGCACTTCCTGCGGCGGAAGGACGTCCTGCGCATGCCATCGGCCCGCATGCACGGACTGCTGGGCAAGCTCAGCCAAACGGTGTTCATTCCCGACAACAAGATCGGATGGAAGAAACACGCCGTGCACGCCGCGCTCGAAGAACTCACCGCGCATCCGGTCGATGCCATCTTCGCGACAGCTCCGCCGTATACGGACTTCCTCATCGGACTCGAACTCAAGAAGCGGACCGGCCTCCCGCTGATCGTGGACTACCGCGATGCCTGGCTCGACAATCCGCTGCATTTTTACGCCACGCCCCTGCACAAGCTGCTGCACCATCGGCTCGAGCAGCGTGTGCTGCGCCACGCCGACGAGATCATCACGATCAACCGGCCGATCAAGGAGCGCATTCTCCGTGCGAATCCGTTTCTCTCGCACAACGATGTGACCATTCTCTCCCAGGGCTTCGACCAGGCGGATTTCGAGGGCGTGAAGCCTCGACGTGCAAAGGACGGACGCATGCGTGTTGTACACGCCGGCACGTTTTATTACAACCGAAGTCCTCGTCCCGTGTTGGCCGCACTGCGTGCGATCCTCGACGAGACGCCCGCGCTCGCGCGCGGAATCGAGCTTCGCCTGGTCGGAAACACCCGCGAGGAAGACGAAGCCGCCGTGCGCGAATTCGGACTCGAATCCGTTGTGCGTTTCCTCGGCTATCTGCCGCACCACGAAACCGTGCAGGAACTCGTTGACGCCGACGTGCTGTGGATGGTCATCGGACACGGCCGCGGAGAGGACATGATGTCCACCGGCAAGCTCTACGAATACCTCGGAGCCCGCAAGCC
>JAGTUZ010000173.1 GCA_018224415.1 Bacteroidota bacterium
GCGCTTCCGCGTGACGGCGCGAGACTTCCCCGCTGGTCGGGCACGTTTTCACAGGCCTGGAGCGCCGCGGAATATCTTCGCAACTGGTACCAGGACTATCTCGGCGCGCGGCCCGACCACGACGACAGCGGTCCCGTGCTGCATCTCGCCCCGGCCCTCCCGGTTGCGCTGCTCGGCGGGGAGGGCGACTCCGTCGCCGCGAATGTCCGCATTGGCAATAATTGGATCCGTCTGTCCTATTACATCCTCGACGGACAGCGCAGGCTTCAGCTCGTCCACCGCTCGGGAAGCGAGCGCGTGAACATCGACACCGGTGCGGATCGCTTCGTGCTCGCGCCGGGCTCCACGCGCGACGCGTCGTATCCCCTCGCCGCGGTGGCGGCCGTGGCCAGGCCCGATTCGCTGCCGCTCTTCGCGCTGCCGCGTGACACCGAGGGTATCGCCTCCATCGCTCCGCCCCCCTGGCCGCGGGTGGATGGCAGCGTCGCAACGCGGCGTTCCGAGCGCGCCGAGGTACTGTGCTCCTCCTTCGATCGGGAAGCCGATGATCGTGGGGCTGACGGCGCGCAGCGCTACCCGACCAATCCCCTCTTCGCCGAGGGAATCGCCGACCTTCGCTGGTTCGAGGTCCGCGACGACGACGAACTCGTGTATTTCACCATCCGCATGCGCAAGCTGACGCAGCCGGGATGGCATCCGGAATACGGCTTCCAGCTCACCGTGCTGGCGATCGCGATTGATCAGAGCCATGATCCCGCTCGGCAGTCCCGCGACATCGGCCTCAACAGCGGCTTCATGCTGCCGGAGGGACGCGGCTTCGACCGGCTGATCACCGTCGGCGGCGGCGTGCGCGTCACCGATTCCTCCGGCACCGTGCTCTGCGAATTTGTGCCCGAGACCCCGGCGGACGCATTCGGTTCGGTGGAAAGCGGGGAAATCCGTTTCGCCCTGCCGCGCGACTGTCTCGGCGGCGGTTTCGATCACTGGGTGTACACGGTGGTCGCCGGTTTGCAGGACGACCACGGCGGCGCGGGCATCGGTGAGTTTCGTGCCGTGTTTGCCCAGCCCGCCCAGTGGAATGGCGGCGGGAGTGCGCCGGGGGTGAATTGGTATGATGTGATGGAGTGTCCGGAGGAGTAATAGGAGCGAGGAGCGGAGGAGTAAGGGAGGGAGGGGGCAGAGGGCGCAGTGAAGATTTTTACCACAGAGGCGCGCAGTGGCGCACAGAGGATATTCTTGATTGTCATTTCCGATACCAGGCTCGTAATCCCAAGGTCTTTCGGGAAGCGACAATCGAAAATGTCCTCTGTGCGCCACTGCGCGCCTCCGCGGTAAATGTCTTCTCGGCGTCCTCCGCACCCTCCCTCCCTTACTCCTCCGTCGACTTGACAGTGACTCCCTTTCCACTATATTTCAGAGACGCTCACAACCATGGAGTCCCCCATGCCACAGATCAAACGCATCATCGTTCCGGTTGATTTTTCGGAGTACTCGAAGCGGGCATTCCGCTATTCGATCGATTTCGCGCAGACCTTCGGCGCGGAGATGATCCTGGTGTACGTCGTGGAGCCGGTGATCTACCCCGCCGATTTCAGTTTCGGCCAAGTCGCCCTGCCTTCGGTGGAACACGAGCTGCAGGAACGCAGCCAGGAACAGCTCTCCGCGCTCATCGCGAAGGAAGTTCCGGAAGGCGTGCACGCGCGCAGCGTGATCCGCTCCGGCAAGCCGTTCGTGGAAATCATTCAGCTCGCGAAGGAAGAGGAAGCCGACCTGATCATCATCGCCACGCACGGCCACTCGGGCATCGAACATGTGCTGTTCGGAAGCACCGCGGAGAAAGTCGTGCGCAAAGCCCCCTGCCCGGTGCTTTCGATCCGCAGTCCCGAACGGGAATTCGTCATGCCGTGATTGTCGCTGTGTTTCAGTAGTACTGGATGCGCACGGTCACGGCGCTTTTGCGCCCGGCGTCGTCCATGCAGGTGATGCGCAGCGTCGTCCCTTCGGGGGCGACAAAGACCTTGCCTCCGTTCCCTGTCTCGGCCTCGAGTTTCCCGTTCACATACCAGTACAACGTGCGCACACCAGCCCCGGAGGCCGCCTGGAGCAGGATCTGCTGCTCCGCGCCGCGTTCGAGCAGATAGGTGTAGTCGGGCGATGGCGAGAGAATGCGCGGTCCGTCACCGCTGCCGCGTACCGTGCAGGCGGGATTGTGCGGCGGCGGACGCCGCTGCGAGACACGGTGCTCGTCGTACCACATGGCGAGTTCGGGATCCGGCACGGGGTACCACTCCTCCACCGTCCCGCTGTCGGGCACGCAGTCCATGCAGTAATGGATGCCGCGGTCGGCTCGGAGAATGAACGGCCGCTGGAGATCGCAACGACGGCGGGAGGAGACATTCCGGATGTACCAGTCCTGTACCAAATGCTCACAGCGCTCGGACGGGAGCAATCCCGTGCGTGCACAGACATCGCGTTTTGCGACGGTCGTTGGCCTGGGAATGATATGCGCCTCGATACGCTCGTCGATGGCGTCGAAGATGTCCACGAGCAACGGCACCGCCATCTCCGCCCCGGAGAGATGCGGCGCTCCCTCACCCGTGAAATTCCCCATCCATACGCCGATCGTGTAGCGTGCATTCCAACCCACGGCCCAGGCGTCGCGCTTGCCGTAGGATGTGCCGGTCTTCCAGGCGAAGCGCGGCAGCCGCGAGGTGGCACGCAGGTCGGCCGGGAGATCCGGACGCTCATGTCCGGATAATATATCCGTTACAAGCCAGGCGGCTCCGGCGCTGCACATCGCACGTGCCCCCGCCTCCCGATCCGACTCCGTGGCCCCGGACAACGCGCGCGTCCCGGCCATGAGACGCAGGGACGCAAGATCGCCGCCACGGGCGAACATGCTCGTGGCCCGCGTGAGTTCTTCCAGCGTCACACCGCAGCCGCCGAGGATGAGGGAAAGCCCGAGCTTCTCCCGCGTCCGTGCGATTGTCGCGAAGCCCGCTGACGTCAGCCAGCTCACGAACTGCCCGGTCCCCTGGCGCGCCAGTTCGCGGACGGCGGGAACGTTGAGACTCCTGAGCAACGCCTCCCGCACGCTCACGTCGCCGCTGAAGGTCGCGTCGTAGTTCTCGGGAATGTACCCGCCAAAATCACCCGGGATATCGAGAAGGCGCATCCGCGGCGTGAGTACACCCTCGTCGAATGCGCGCGCGTACAGGAAGGGCTTGAGCGTGGATCCCGGCGAACGCACGGCACGGACGCCGTCGACCTGTCCATGGCGCAGGACGTCGTGGAAATCCGACGAACCGCACCAGGCCGCTACGGTCATGCTGTCGTTGTCGATCACGAGTACCGCTCCGTTGCGCACACCGTCAGCCAGTACCCGCTGGACGTGATTGAACAGCAGCTGCTCGGCGGCGTCCTGCACCGCCGGGTCGAGGGTCGTGTGCACGAGGTCGGTCGCGGCCGAACGCCGCTCCTGCGCCACCAGGGTGAAATGCGGGGCGCGACGAGGCGGCGCGGATCTCGCGACGGTGAAGTCCTCCCCGATCGCGGTTGCGATGTCGGCGGGCGAGAAGACGCCTTCGTTTCCAAAACGGCGCAGCCAGCGCCTGGCCTCCTGCTGGACGGGGCCGGAAGAGCGGTCGAGCCGGAGGCGGTTGGGATTGTTGGGAATGACAGACAGCGCAACGGCCTGCGCAAGACTGAGCTTTTCTGGCGGACGGTTGAAGTAAATCCATGACGCCGATGAAACGCCCTCGATGTTGCCACCCATGGGCAGCAGGCTGATATAGGATTCGAGGATTTCCCGCTTCGAATATCGGATTTCCAGCTGCAACGCGCGAAGCATCTCGCGCAACTTGACGGCGTAGGTGCGGCGGTCGGGTTCGAGCAGGCGCGCGAGCTGCATGGTGATGGTCGAGGCGCCCGACGCCCGTCGTCCCGCGACGACATTGCCCCAAAGCGCCCGCGCGACGGCGAAGGGATTCACGCCGCGATGAAAAAAGAACCAGCGGTCCTCTTTCGCGACAACGGCCCGCAGCAATTCGGGGCTCACGTGATCGAGCCGTGTGCGCAGCCGCCACTTGTCGTCGGCCGTCAGGGAGGCGCCGAGCAATTCGCCACGCCTGTCGAAGACCTGTACCGAGTAGTCGGGCATCGCAGGCGGTGGCAGCAGACGGTCGGCGACAGCGACCGCGGCGAGCAATCCGACTGCGATCCAAAAGCCGCGATCGAAACGCCGCATCTCAGCGCAGCCGCATGGGAGCGATGCGCACCCGTCCCGCTCCGTTGTGGGAGTGGAAAGCCGGATCGTACATCGCCTCCGCAGCCAGCGGCGGGAGAATGAAACTCCCCTCGTTGACCACGCGCATGAGGTAAACGAACTCCCGCGTCGCGCCGCCGTCGAGCGACGTGAAGAGGATCAGGCGGTCGTCACGGACGTCCATGTACTCGACGTCGAGCGGATTGCCCACGGGCCAGTCAACCGCCGTCGACGCACGCAGACGTGTGTTTTCGATCTCGCAGCCCGCGGGAATGATATCGGTGATCACCACGTTGTCTACCGACCGGCCTTCGCCGCTCAGTTCGATGCTGCACACAACCAGCTGTCCCTGTCGCAGGTCCTGCGGTGACACCCGTTGCCGCGTGCGGTAGTCGTACCAGCTGCGGCGGACGCGCATGCCGCTGTCTTCTTCCCTCACATCGCCGTGCTTGCGGATTCCTTCAGCGCTCCAGAAATAAAACACCTCGCCCTTGCCGCTGGCCTTGAGCGAGACGGCGCCAGCGCCGAGTTCCTTTTCGGTGACGGTGACGGACTTCCCGTCATACGACGCCCGTTTCTTTCCGTCCACCATCACGGCCACGGACAGCTCCGACGACGCCGTGCGGCGCGCGGCCTTGCCGAGGGCCAGCATGACAAACGCCGTTTCCTGTGTCGAGTACATGTTATCGGCGCGGCTCGCGATCCAGCGCAGCATGTCGGGAATCTGCTTGCTTGCCGGATCGACTTCGAGAAGGACATTGAGCATGATGGCGTTCGCCCGCAGTTCGGAATCGAAGCTGCCTCCGCTCTCGCGCTGCGGCAGCTCGGCGCGGAACATGCCGGGCACGGTGGAATGGTAGGAACTCCATTTCCCGGCGTGGGCGTATGCGCCGGCGAGCAGGTACTGCGTGTCCCTCGTCAGAAGATGCGGACGTCCCTTGTAATAATTCATCGTCGAGAGATCCGCCTTGCCGGCCTGTGCCAGCACGTACAGCGAATAGATGATTTCCTTGCGCGCCTTGAGTTCCGTCGTCCGGCTGCTGCCGCCCGAGGTCACGTAGTTGTAGGTCTCCCGTTTGCGCGCCTCGCGTGCGATCCATCGAAGCAGCCGTGACAGGGATTTGTCCGTCACCCGGTAGCGCGCGTTCTTCGCCTCCAGCAGGAAATGCGCCGCGTAGGCACTGCCCCACCAGCTGCTCTCCGATCCGCCCGGCCAGGAAGCCAGCGAACCGTCGTAGAGCTGCATCGATTCGACCTTGCGGATCGCCTCGTTGACGTAGTAGGTGGGATTGTGCAGACGGTACTGCTCCGGCGCTGCGAGTTTGAGCACCTCTTCGAGATACAGTTGCGGGAAGGCCTTTGATACGGTCTGCTCGAGGCAGCCGTGGGGATAGCCGACGAGCTGCCGGAGCTGTTTCGCGAAGCGGATGGCCGGGAAGGGACTGATGGTCAGCCGCACACCGCGTGTCGCGGGCAGGAAATCGTCTGCCTTCGGAAGTGTGACCGTCGAACCGTTCTTGAGTGAACCCGAGCGGCTTTCGACGCTGAAGGGCACGGCGGGACGCACGGCAATCTCATAGCGCTCCTTCACCGTCGCGATACCGGAAGCGGAAAGCGCGATTGTCGCGGTGCCGGGCACGCGATCGGCCTGCACGCGGAACTCCACCTGCGCCGTCCCCTTCGCCGGTACCTGCACCGTGGCCGAAGACGCGGATCGCAGACGCAGTCCGCCACCCGTTTTCAGCGTCACGGTGACCTTGCCCTTTCCGTTCGTCGTATTGATCACCGTGACCGGCATGACCAGCGAATCGCCGGCGGTCAGCAGCCGCGGCATTTGCGGCTCAAGGATGATGTCGTCGCTCACCTTCATCCGTCGGTCCGTGCCGGCGAATTTCTCGCCTGTATAAGCGACCGCCATGAGCCGCGCCTCGCCGTTGAACTGTGGCAGCGTCAGCTGGATGCGCACCTTTCCATTGGCGTCGCTGCGGCGGATGCCGCTCCAGTAGGAAAACAAAGTGAAGCGGTTGGCCGCGATCGGGTTGGTGCGCTTGCGCGCCGTCTCTTCGTCATAGCCGTCACCGCCGACCGATGCGGAGGGACGCGCGAATTCCGGGAGAAGGAATTTGTACAGATCGTGGCTGCTCATTGACAGCGCCCGTTTCGCATACATGGTTTTGTAAGGATCCGGCGTTTCGAAGCCCGTGATCTGCAGGATGCCTTCGTCCACCGCCGCGAGCGTGACATAGACGTCGCGCCGTTTCGCGGTCTGGATGGTGATGGTGTGTGTTGACCCGGGTTTGACACGATCAGGCGCCTGTATCGACAGCGGAAGACGGTTTTCCTTCCGCTCGACGCTCATGGAGGCGAAACCGTGGCCGACGAGAAATGGTGTGTCGCCCTTGCCGTCATGGGGACGGAACAGCGTCGCGGTCACGTAGGCATTCGGCAGGTAGTCTCTTTTTACCGGCAGCGTCACCTCGACCGACCGTTTCTCCACTTCCACGTACTGGTGGGAATACACGCCGTTGCGTTCGACGGTGACCAGCAGGCGTCCGGCGAAGGGACACATGAACAGCACCTTCGCGTTCTCCCCCGGCTTGTAGGTCTCCTTGTCGAACACGATTTCCACGCGGCCTTCCCTGTCGACCTCGAACGACGATGCCGTGTTCGACGCCCAGCCATAGGCGTAGAACTGGGATTTCTGGTAGTCGCGTTCTCCGGCTTTCGCGAGACGCAGTTCATACTTCCCTGAACGACGCACGGCAAAATTGAAGCGCGTCGTCTCGTTGATCGTGACCCGCTTTTCCCATTCAACGATTTCCTTCTGCTCGGAGGCGTAATAATATCGGTCCGCATAGTCCTTTTTGAGCACGGTCTGCCATTCGAGTCGGACCAGGCGCACATCCGCCTGGAAATTCCGGATGGGTTTGTCCTCTCTGTCCACGGCCGCGAAGCGAAAGACCATGTCCTTGTTCACCCCGAAATAGCTGCCCGGGGACTGGATGCCCAGATGCGCGCTGTTCGGATCGACGCTGAATTCCTGTACCCGACTGACGGTGCGTCCGGTGAGGTCGAAGACGCTGACATACATCGCCCCCGCGAGTACGCCACTCGACCGCA
>JAGTUZ010000174.1 GCA_018224415.1 Bacteroidota bacterium
GGTAGCAGTTCTCCCCCCACCCATACCCGGCCGATGCGCTGGTCGGTGCTGCGATACACCAGCACCGAGGCGATCTCCTGCGTGGAAAGCTGCGCGAGCGTTTTTCCCTTGCAGAAACGATGATCGAAACACACTTCGATCAGGTCGGCCTGCTTCCCTTCCTCGATGCTTCCGATCGCGCCATCGAGCCCCAGGGCCTCCGCCCCGCCGAGCGTGGCGTGGTAGAGCGGACGGAATGGGTGCAGGCTGCGTCCCTGCACATGGCTCATCGCGTGCATGATGTGAAACATGCTGAGCGTGGTCCCAGCGCCGACGTCGGACGCGAGCGCGACGCGCAGTCCGTGTTGGTCATGTGCTTCGAGCGGGAAGCGTCCACTGCCGAGAAACAGATTGGAATCCGGGCAATGCGCCACGGCGCAGCCGCGCGCACCGAGCAGGGCGAGTTGTGCGTCGTCGGTGTGAATGTTGTGCGCGAGCACGGTGTGCGGACCCAGCAATCCAGCCGTCTCATACACACCCGTGTAGTGCGCGGCGTCGGGGAACAGTTCACGCACGCGCCCGATCTCTCCACCGGATTCGTTGCAATGCGTCTGCACATACGTGCCGTATGTATTCGCCAGCGCTCCCGCGCCCGCCAGCAGCTCCGCCGAACAGCTGACGGCGAAGCGCGGTGTGACGGCGTACCAGAGCCGGTCGCTGCGGCGATGCCAGCGTTCGATGAGCCGCTGTGTCGCGGCGAGTCCTTCCGCGGCGGGTTCGCACAACGCCTCGGGCGCCTCGCGGTCCATCAGCACCTTCCCCATGATGATGCGCAGCCTGGCACGCTCCGCCTCTTCGAAGGCGATGTCGGTCGCGCGTTCGTGCACGGTGGAAAACACCATCGCCGTGGTGGTGCCGGCAGCGGACAGTGCCGCGAAAAAACGGCGCGCCACGTCGCGGGCGACGGCCTCGGCCGCGAAACGTTGTTCCTCGGGATAGATGAAACGGTCCAGCCATTCGAGCAGCGAGGCACCGAACTTGCCACGGCAGTCCAGCTGCGGCAGATGGACATGCGCGTCAATCATGCCGGGGAGGATGACATGCGGGGAGCGGAGCACCGGAAGGGGAGCAAAGCGTTCGGGGAGCCGGTCTTCGTCGCCGCACCAGGCGATGCGTCCTAACGCGTCCACCACCACGACGCCGTGGGGATGCCAGTCCGCACGCTCCCGACTGCGCGGAGAGAGGACGGCGGCGTGAAGACGGAACGGAGCGTTCATTTCCTGCCGCTGTGCCCGAAGCCGCCTGCGCCACGGGCTGTGTCATTCAGCGTCTCCGTCTCCTGCCATTGAACATGCGTGACGGGCGCGATCACCATCTGGGCGATGCGCTCTCCGCGCTGGATCACATACGGGATCAGTCCGATATTGGACATGATCACCCGGATTTCCCCGCGGTAGTCGGCGTCGATGGTGCCCGGACTGTTCGGCAGGATCAAGCCGTGTTTCAATGCGAGACCGCTGCGTGGACGCACCTGTGCTTCGAAGTCAGGCGGCAGTTCGATCGCGAGATTCGTTGGTACGGCCACGATGTCGCCGGGATGCAGCTCCAGGGTCTCCTCGATCGCCGCGCGCAGATCCACTCCCGCTGAAAGCGGCGTGGCGTATTCCGGAAGGGGAATGTCTTCGAAACCTGGCTGCAGGCGGGTGACCTTGACCTCGATACGCGGTGGCGTCATGCCGTCTCCTTTCGTGAAATGGAAGAAGGCCAGGGAATCGTTTCCGCCGGCCTTCAAAAGTACAAAGATTTCACGAGATCGCGGATTACCGCACCCGGATTACCGCACCCGGATTACCGCACCCGGATTACCGCACGAGGCTCACCTTCTGTACGCCGTTGAAGCCGCCCGCCTGCATGCGGATGAAATACTGTCCGCTGTTCAGGCCCGTGCGGTACCGGTCGGGGAACCATGAGGTTTCAAACACACCCGCCGGATGAAGATTGTGTGCCAGAATGGCGAGTTCCCGCCCGAGCATGTCATGCACACTGATGCGAATCGCGCTTTCTTCCGCGACGCGATAGCGGACGGACAGTTTATCATGCACTGAAAGCGACATCGGATTGGGATATGCCGGACTCAGCTCGAAACCGCTCGAGGCGATGTCGGCCATCAGCACCTGCATCGCGGGGAATTCGGCTGTGCTTCCATCGAAATCGCGCTGGCGCAAACGGTACCAGTATACCGGCGCGTCGCCTGCACCGAAGTCCCCGAGAGTGAAGGGATCCCGGTAGCGGTACTCCTGCGGGATGGTTGTGCTGCCGTGTCCGGGAAGGAAGCCGCGGCTTTCCCAGGGTCCTTCGGGACCGCGGGCGCGCTGCACTTCAAACTGAAAATTGTTTGTCTCCGTCTCCGTGCGCCAGAACAGCTGCACGGCCTCCCCGTCCACGAAGGCACTGAATGTCGAGAGTTCCACCGGGATGGGATAATCGCAACAGACACGCGCACCGATCACCATGTCGGCGCTGGTACCGATCGCCGTTCCCGCTGGCATCAGACTCGTTCGTGTGGCGAATTTGAATGATCGCGGAGTTGTTGTGTACATCGAAGGAGTGGTGAATTTGAACTTTACCTGATGCGAGCTGTCTCCCACGATGCGAAAGCCGATCAGGAAATCACGCCGTGCATTGGTCACATTGATGTACGCGTGTACGTTGTACGGCGGCACGACCGGCGGGTCGATTTCGAAATTCCCCTGATTGACGCCCGCGCGTGCGAGAAACCAGGTTTTGAAGATATCCGCGTAAGGACTGAACGCCTCACGGATGAAAATTTTGATGGTGTCTTTCGAAGTCAGGCTCGCGTTGAGCAGCTCGAAATCCAGCGCCACGGTCCAGACGGTGCAAACCAGTGCGGGCTGGCCTGGAGGTGGTGGAGGTAACGATATTTTTGTTGCCCACTCGGATGTCGGAACGTCCTCCGTGTGATACGTGAACGATGCGGTCGAGCTGTTCTGGTAATAGAAATATGATGGACATTGAAAGGGAGGGATGGCGCTCGTTTTTGCCAGTCCGTCGCCCGTGCCCAGATGCGAGAAGGGAGAGAACATCGAAAGCTGCGGGTCTTGCTGCTGCTTCGCACCCCCGTCGCTGGTCACAGCCGACTGTCCGAACGACAGTGCGGGTACGAGTAGCGCCAGCAGGAATATCGTGGTTGGCTTCATGAAATCGATACCTCCGGCCTATGGTGAAATGTCCGGCGGTTGCGTGCCTTCCGCTTCCGGACGATCAACGTTTTCTCTGAATCAGGCGTGGATGAGGGCCAACAAGAAAAATAGATAATTGCGCACCTGTAGTCAATGCACACAAAAATCCCCGCATTCCAGTCATCCTTTCAACACCGCCTGAATTCAACCGGCAGCCATCAGCCATCAGCAAATGCGCGGAAGCATTTCCCCGGTGAGAACATTGACGATGCGTGTGCCGCCGATGCCCGTGCGCAAACGCACGATACCCGGCATGTCGTCGACGATGCGTCCGATGCGGCAGGCGTCCTTTCCCTCCGGCATGGCGCGCATGGCCTCGAGCATGGCGTCGGCATGGATCTCGGGGAGGATGGCCACGAGCTTCCCCTCGTTGGCGAGATACAGCGGATCGAGACCGAGCAGGTCGCAGGCGCCGGTCACCGCGTCGGGAATGGGCAGCCGCTGCTCGTCGATTTCGACGCCGACGCGCGACTGCGTGGCGATTTCGTTGAGTGTGGTCGCGATGCCGCCGCGCGTGGGATCGCGCAGCACATGGATGTCCAACGTGACGTCGAGCATGCGCGCCACGAGGCGGTGCAGTGACTGCGTGTCGCTTTTCACCGGCGTCTCGAAGCGCAGGCCCCGGCGCTCGGACATCACCGCCACGCCGTGCTCGCCGATGTTACCTGAGAGAATGACCGCGTCGCCGGGACGCGCGGCCGAACCGTTGATGTGCACGCCGTCGGGGATGACACCGATGCCGGACGTGTTGATGAACATCCTGTCACAGCTTCCGTGCTCCACGACTTTCGTATCTCCGGTGACGATGGGCACGCCGGCCTCGGCCGAGGCGCGCTGCATGCGCGCGACGATGTCTTCGAGCACCGACATCTCCAGCCCCTCCTCGAGAATCATGCCGACGGACAGCCCGAGCGGTACCGCACCGCCCATCGCCAGGTCGTTGATCGTGCCGTGCACGGCGAGTTCGCCGATGCTGCCGCCGGGGAAGATCAGCGGCTGCACGACGTACGAGTCGGTGGTGAAGGCGAGGCGTCCGCCGGGATTCTCCAGCGTCGCTTGGTCGTTCGCCTGCCGCAGTGTGGGATTGTCAAAGGCGCGGTGGAAGACGTCACGGATCAGGTCGTGCATCATGCTGCCGCCGCTGCCGTGGGCGA
>JAGTUZ010000175.1 GCA_018224415.1 Bacteroidota bacterium
AAGACAACAAGTCCGGCCGGGAGGGAGGGCTCGGAGGCGAGTGCGTGAGCGACCCTGCTGATCTGTCCGTCCGGAACGGCCAGGATGCAATGCGTGATACCGGAAGGCCACGGTGCGGGAAGGTCGGGCGCCAGGATTGCACCGGGAAACGCCCCGGAGGCCTGCATGCGCCGATCCGGATCACGCTCGACGATGCAGTAGAGGGGGATGTGCATTCGCCGGAGATGACGCATGAGATTCAGGCCCACGCGTCCCGCGCCGACAAGCACAACAGTCGCCTTCACGTCGTGTGTCCACTGCTCGTGAACGCGGCGGAGAGATAGCCGACCACGCTCGCGGTGTCCCCTGTCATGTCGCCAGAAGTGCATTGATGCAGAATGGTCCCGTGGTCAGCCCCCAGTGCCAGTGCCGCAGCCATGACCACCGCGATCGGACCGCCGCCGCAGGCCTCTCCCTTGCGCGACTGCAGGTCCTCGAGCAGGAGCATGGGTTTGAGTCCCTGGATGTCCTCGGCGATGATGCGATCCCGTTGCAGCGCATCGCCCTGCGTATGGAAATGCGAGAGGTCGCTGCTGGCGATCAGAATGCAGTCGGGTGTGAGCAGATCGGCGAGCGCATGTGTGAGAATCTGACAATATTCGATGCGTTGATCCCCCATGACAATCGGCAGCACCTTGGCCTCGGGATTGATGCGCTGGATGAAGGGGAGTTGCACTTCCACCGCGTGTTCGTCGCGATGGCCGAGCGGGGAGGAGACAATCACCCCTTTGTGCGCGAGCAGCTGTTCGCGGAGTTCGACATCGACGTTGATCAGTCCCAGCGGTGTGCGGTACGCATCGCCGTTATACACCGAGATTCCGTTGAAATACTCGCGGTGACTGGGGGAGATGATGACCGCGGTGCGAAAGGGTCTGCGGCGCAGGAGGGCATAGGCCGCCGCCGCCGTGGGACCGGAGTAGGCATATCCGGCGTGCGGACTGACGAGGGCGAGCGGCCGTCCCGGCAGTTCACGTTCGGGCTGGTCCTCGAGCAGTCGGTCGACGGTCAATGTCAGCAGCGTAGGGTCGGCGGGGTAAAACAGTCCGCAGACGGCCGGCGGACGGATCTGCATGGCTTTCATGGTTTACTCCTTCGCGCCGGTTTCATTGTTCCTGCTCTCGACATCTTCATCCTCCTCCGAAAATTTCATTCCTTCGAAACGGGATAGCATGGCATCCGGCCACTCCCACGCCCTGTCGGGAAGCTTTGTCTTCTGGCAGAGGGCGGAAAGAAATTGCGTCTGATCCCATCCGTGTTCGACGGCCACCTGCGGAAGCAGCAGACCGCGGTGGTGCCTGCATTCCAGAACCACTCCATGCGTGCCGATGGTGAAGTCGTGGGGATCGCTGATGCGCTCTATCGGTCCGAGCAACGTGATTTCAATGCAGAGACGGTCGAGCTCCTGCTCCTGTACCGGCTGAAAACGCGGATCCTCCGATACGGCGCGTCGGGCGGCGTCGACCAGGGTGTCGACGAGACCGGCCTGGAGCCGAAGGAAACCGATACAGCCCCGCAGCTCGCCCTCGACACGCACGGTCACGAATACCCCACTGCATTCCGGCGCGGACAAGGGTGCGCGTGGGGGTTCATTGTGAACACCGAAACGGGAGGCGATCGCCTCGCGCGCGGCGCCCAGCAAAGCTTGGCGTACCCCACGATCCAGCGTTGCAGGCATGACCGGCCTCCGATTTTCATTGTCTCGGAAAAGCGAACGGTCTATCTTTCACGATGTGTGGACTGCGGTCCGCCACCGATTGATCACCGCTCTTTATTCAGAATATACGGATTTGCAGACACGGAGTCATCCGTCCGCGACATCCGTTTTCCGGAGGATTTTTCATGCATCGACGACTGCTTCCTGTTTCAGCATTCCTCATCGCCGCGCTGACAGCCGCCGTGTTTTTCCATGTTATCCCGGCCGACGATTCCGGCGCGGACGGTTTCCTCCTTCGTTCGGCGCAGTACGAAACGAAGGCGCAGCTTCGCGCCGAACGCCGCGCGGATATCGAGTCAGGCCGCAGCAGCGACAAGCCCGCGCTCGACTATTATATGATCCCGCGCACCTACAAAGCCACGAAGCGTATTTCCGAAGGACTGCGTGATGCCGTCAGCGCACGCAAACGGAATCTTGAAACGCTCTCCTTCCAGAAGAAGACGCTTGCGAACACATGGACCTTCATTGGCCCAAACAACATCGCCGGTCGTGTGCGCATCGTTCGGTATCATCCCACCGACGCCAGCATTGTCTTCGCGGGTTCCGCTTCGGGAGGGCTGTTCAAGTCCACTGACGGCGGAACGTCATGGACGCCGAAGACCGACCATCTGCCGACACTCGCGGTCGGCTCCCTGGCCTTCGATCCGGTCGATCCGAATGTGATGTACATGGGGACGGGCGAGGGCTCGAATAACTGGGACGCCGTCAACGGTGACGGGGTGTACAAGAGCACCGACCAGGGAGAGACCTGGACAAACGTGATGGAAGGGGTGATCAAGGATCTCGACCTCGCGGTCAACGATATTGTTGTTCATCCGCAGGACAGGAATCTCATTTTTGCCGCAACTACCTACGGCGGCGGAAGCGGTGCCCTCATGCGCAGTACCGACGGCGGCGTCGATTGGAACGCCGCGCTCAACGGTCCCGCGCGTTCGGTGCTGATCGACCGTGTCAATCCCGACCGCATTATTGTGGGCTTCGGATATTACAATGGACGGAGCAGCAACGGGATTTACCTTTCCGACGAGCGAGGCGAACGCTTTTCGTTCAGAAAGGTCACCGAGACCATGCCGGCGTCGGATTCCATCGGACGCATCGTCATGGACGCGAGTCTTGTCGTGCCGGGCACCATCATCGCCGGGATGCAACGCGCCCCGAAACACGCGCCCACAGAGCGCCAGGATTTTCTCGGGATTTTCAAGTCCACCGACAGCGGTACGAGCTGGGTGAAATTGCGCTCGTCCACGCAGTCCAACATGCGCGAGGTGCTGCGTGCGCAGGGTGACTACAACCTCCATATCCGTTTCCACCCGACCGATTCGAACGTCGTGTTTTTCGGCGGCATCAACGGATGGCGCAGTACCGACGGAGGCAATTCCTTCCGACAGGTGACGACGCAGTCCGGTCTCGCCGGCGCCTGGGTCGACCATCACAGCGTGGACTTCAGTCCCGTCAACCCCGACGTGATGCTGCTTTCCAGCGACGGTGGCGTCTTCCGTACAAACGACTGCCGGCGCTCTACCATGTCCATGGACGAGACAGGCACGGGTCTGGCCACGATGCAGTTCTATGCGATGAACTACGACCGCAAGACGCCCACGCGCGTTGCGGGAGGAACGCAGGACCGTCGCAACAATATCGGCGACGCATCCTCGCCGCAATGGCGGCAGCTGATCAACTGGGGTGGTGACGGCGGCTATGTTGCCTTTGACTATGAGGATGAGAATGTCTTTTATGTTGCCTACCAGTATGGACGCCTCGGCAAGACCACCAACGGCGGCAATTCGTTTTTCGCCATCCAGGAGGGACTCGAACTCCGCGACGGCAACGACAACTACATGTTCAGTTTCGTCACGCCGTTCATCATGCACCCGACGGCGCGCAATACGCTGTTCGTCGGTGGCAACAAGATCTATCGCACGACCAACAGTGGCACGACCTGGATCGCGATTTCCGACAATCTCACCGGTTCGGGCAATTCGCTCTCGCAGTTCCAGAATCTCGCGTTCTGCAAAACAAATCCCGGTGTGCTCTACGGCGTGACCGGCTATTCCTCGCTCGCCTACCGCAGCACCAATGCCATGGCGTCGCCGGGCGATGTGACGTGGTCGCGCATCGATGCCGGGATCCCGAATGTGTATCTCGGTGACGTCGCCGTGCATCCCGTCAACATCGACGTCGCCTACGTGGGCACGGCGACGTTCAGTCCCAGCAGCGGCATTTACAAGACCACCGACGGCGGTTCGTCCTGGACATTCATGAAAGGTGCCACGCCCGAAACCAGTCTGCCCGACGTGCCCATCGGCGCCATCGCGATCTGGGACAAGAATCCCGAGGTCGTGTTTGCGGGGACGGATATCGGTGTCTATGTCAGCAATGACGGCGGCGCAAACTGGATTCCCTTCGGGGAAGGCCTGCCGACCGTGGTCATCGACGACCTCAAGATCACCGAAGATGACGTGCTCTATGCCGCGACGCACGGCCGGGGTATGTGGATGACCTCCGCGATCCTGAGCACGAAAGACGAGGCGGAGAGCCGCCGTCCGGTGATCTTCCATCTCGGACAGACGTATCCGAATCCCGTAGCCGCCGCACGGCAGACCGTAGTGCCGTTCACCCTCGAGAAGGCCGGGCATGTGACCGTTCGCGTGTACGATGCGCAGGGACGACTGCTCCGCACCGTGCTCGACGAGCACCGCGAAGCTGGCACACAGCAGGCCACCATCAGTGCCGCCGGCCTGCGTCCCGGCCCCTACTTCTATGAACTCCGCTCCGGCAGCACGCGCGAGGTCCGGAAGATGGTGGTCATCGACTGACCGGCGTTCATCGAGATAGAAAAAGGGCATCCCGGTTGATGGGATGCCCTTTTTTTAATGACAAATGGTCAATCGATCGTCACTGTAGATGTTCAAGATAATGGCCCATCACCTCTGTCATCTGTCATATGTCATTTGTCATATGTCATTCATCAATGTCCCGTCCGTGTGCCGATGAATTTCTGGTACGTGAGCAGGCCGATGATACAGACAACGCCGATGCCGCTGAACAGCAGCCAGAGTTCGCTCGTGAGCGCATTCGCGGAGATCTGGTCCTTGCCGAGGCCGAGCTGCTCGCCGATCACGAGCGCTTCTTCGATAGTGACGTTGGCGGGCATGGTGATGTTCGTGCCGCGTTCCGCGATGGTGTCGCGCACGAAGGCGATCATCGGATTGTCGATGAAGCGCACGTAGAGAAACGCACCGAGGACGCCACCCACCAGGGAACCGAACGCACCGTAGAGGAAACCGAAACCCATGTACGTGGCCTTCTTGTCCGGTGGTGCGATCAGTCCGAGATAGCTGATGAATTTCGGATGCGCGGTCATCTCTCCGATCGAGAAGATGACAATGCCGGCCATGAACACCCAGATGTTCGTGTTGATCGCGAGAATGGCCATGCCGATGGTGCCGAGCGCGATGCCGGTGACCATGGTGGGAAGGGCTCTGGTTTTACTGACGATGCGCGAGATAAACAGCTGCAGCAGGATGATGGTGCCGGCGTTGATCACCGTTACATGTTCGACGTCGAAATACCAGTTCGTGCCGAAAATGCCGTTGATGAAGTTGTTCAGTGGCGTGGCGTCGACGAACGCCCTCACGTACCACAGCACGCTGTCGAACATCTGGAAGTACAGGATCCAGAACCACGAATAAATGAAGATGAAAAGGATGAAGCGCCAGTCGGTGAATACGATGTAGAGCTTCTTGAGAATGCCTTTCATCGCGACACTGAAGGACTCCTTGACGGGATGTGCCTCGTTCGGCTCCTTGAACAGGAAGATGGTCGGGATGAGCATGGCTCCGGTTCCCACGGCCGAAGCGATGATCACGTAATGCCAGGCGATGGACTTCAGATACGGCACGAGGATAAGCGGGAAGAGGAAGGCGCCGAGGTTGATTGTCCAGTAAAAAATGCCGAAGCCCAGTGTGCTGGTGCGCTCGTCGGTCACTTTTGCGATCGTGCCCGAGACCACCGGCTTGAATGTGCCGGCACCGAGGCCCATGATCATCAGGGCGAAAAATACCGCGCTGTAGGTGTCCATCTGGCTCGTGAGGAAATAGCCGCCGCCGAGCAGGGAGAATGCCACCATGAGCGTGCGCCGATAGCCCATGCGATCGGCGATGGCCCCGGAGAAAATGGGCAGGAAATACAGCAGGGGCTGGATCGTGCTCTTGATCACGCCGACGCCTTCCTTCGAAAATCCGAGCTGGTCGGTGAGATACACCGAGAGGATGCTCATCATGCCGTAGTAGGAGCCGCGTTCGAAGAACTCGAAAAGGATAACCACCCAGTACGTCTTGGGGAAATCCTTCAGGCGTGGTTTCTGTGTCTTGTCCGTCATACCGTTCCGTAGCTTATGAAAAGTGTGAGTCGGCAATGGGGGAATGTGGGTCGGCGTTCAACCGTTCAGGCAGGACAGTCGATTCGGGGCAGGACAGTCCGTTCCTGGGCGAACCGTCGGGAAAGATACGCATTCCCGCGCAACCATGCATCAGCATGCGGTCAAAAAGCAAAGGAAAATCAATGATTATGGCCCGGATTCGGGATGTGCGTAGTCCGTTTCTTTGATAAAAATCCCGTGTGTGTTACCTTCAAGTCTGTGGTAACGGTGGCCCAGCACTTTTCCCTCACGCACCCACGCAGGAAGGTATCCATTTGAACAAGAGCATACGCATCGCCAGCGGCCAGGGCTTCTGGGGTGACCTCATCGATGCCCCGTATCAGCAGGTGACGCGGGGACCGGTCGATTATCTGATGATGGATTTTCTGGCCGAAGTCACGATGTCCATCATGCAGAAGCAGAAGCTTCGCAATCCCGAGCTGGGGTACGCCCGTGATTTGCCCGGACAGGTCGCGCGCATGCTGCCGCACCTGGTGGAGAAAAACATCAAGGTCATCACCAACGGCGGCGGCGTCAATCCGCTGGCCTGCCGTGACGCCATATTCCGCGAAGCGGAAAAACAGGGCATCAAAGGCCTGAAGATTGGCGTTGTCATGGGTGACGACATCCTCGAGCGCATCGATGAACTGACCGCCGAGGGTATCGAGCTGGCGAACATGGAGAGCGGCGGACCGATCACCGACATCCGTGACCGCATCGTCTCCGCGAACGTGTACTTCGGCGCGTATCCCATCGTGGAGGCCCTGCGGCAGGGAGCGCAGATCATCATTACCGGTCGCACGACGGACACGGGACTGACGCTTGCACCGATGATACACGAATTCGGTTGGGCCCGTGATGACTGGGACCGTATGGCCGCCGGCACGGTGGCCGGACACATTCTCGAATGCGGCGGACAGAGCAGCGGCGGGAATTTCCTCGGCGACTGGAAATCCGTTCCCGACCTGGCGCATATCGGCTTTCCCATCGCCGAGGCGTTTCCCGATGGCACAGTGTTCATCACCAAACATGAGCACACGGGTGGACTCGTCTCCGTGGCCACGATCAAGGAGCAACTGCTCTACGAAATCGGCGACCCGCGCGAGTACATCACGCCCGACTGCGTCGCCGACTTCACCAGCATCCGCCTGCAGCAGGAAGGGGAGAACAGGGTCCGCGTCTCCGATGTGAAGGGACGTCCCGACACGCCGTTCTTCAAGGTTTCGGCTTCTTATCACGACGGCTATTCCGCCTCGGGCACGCTGACCTACGCCTGGCCGGATGCGCTGGAAAAGGCGCGGGCGGCCGACCGCATTCTTCGCACGCGGCTCGATGATCTCGGGCTTCACTTCGACGAAATCCTCACGGAATTCGTCGGGCACGATTCATGTTTTGGCCCTCTGGCGCACATGCCGGAAGAAATAAACGAGGTGGTGCTGCGCATTGGCGTTCGCGGCAAGGACAGGGAACATGTGACACGCTTCGGCCAGGAACTCGCGCCGCTGATTCTTACCGGTCCGCCTTCGGTGACAGGATTCGCCGGCGGGCGTCCCAAGCCCAGCGACGTCATTGCCTACTGGCCTGCGCTCATCCCGAAAACCGCTGTTACCCCACAGGTCATCGTGGAGGAGAACTGACATGGCCACAAAACGCATCCGCCTGATTGACATCGCCCATGCCCGCTCCGGTGACAAGGGAGACGCCGGCAACGTTGGAGTGATCGCTCGCGATGAACGCTTCTATCCCATTCTTCTCGAACAGCTTACCGTGGAGCGGGTGAAGCATCACTTCGCGGGGATCTGCTTCGGAGAAGTCGAACGCTTCGAGCTTCCCAACCTGGGCGCGCTGAACTTCATCCTCCATAACACACTGGGTGGCGGTGGCACGGTGTCACTGAAAAACGACGCCCAAGGCAAGACGCTCAGTTCGGCCATGCTCAGGATGGAGATCGACGTCGAGGAAGGACTGCTGCAAGGCTGACCGCCTCCGGCCGGCATCCCGAGATGCATTGTTGTTGTTCCCCGACCGTCTCCGAAAACAGAAGACAATCCGCTCTTTTCATAACAACTCCCACACACCCACCCAACATGGATTCCACAATCCCGGCTCTGCAGCGATCCGCAAACGAAATGCGGATCGACATCATACGGATGCTGCAGGCGGCTGCCTCGGGTCACCCCGGCGGTTCGCTTTCAATCATCGATATTCTCACCGTTCTTTTCTTCCGCTGGATCAAGCGGACGCCTGAAAACGTCGCCGATCCGGACCGGCACCGTTTCATCCTCTCCAAGGGACACGGCGTTCCGGCGCTGTACGCCGTACTCGCGCGCTGCGGAGTGATTCCGCACGAGGACCTGCAGGGCCTGCGCAAGGTCCACAGCTATCTGCAGGGACACCCGCACAACGGTTCGTTGCCTGCGGTCGAGGCGAGCACGGGTTCGCTCGGTCAGGGACTGAGCATCGCGCAGGGCATGGCCATGGCCGCCAAGCTCGACGGCAAACCGTACAAGGTCTATTGCGTGATGGGCGACGGGGAGTCGCAGGAAGGGCAGGCATGGGAAGCCCTGCTGTCGGCCCCGCATCACATGCTCGACAACCTGATTGTGGTTCTCGACTACAACAAGGGCCAGATCGACGGTCCGACAAACTCCGTGCTCAATCTCGAGCCGGTCGCCGACAAGCTGCGCGCCTTCAACTGGGACGTGCAGGAAGTCGACGGGCACGATCTCGAAGCCTTCGACAAGGCTGTGGCCCGGGCACAGGAGGAGAACGGGCATCCCCATTTCATCATCGCACACACGGTGAAAGGGAAAGGCGTGTCCTTTATGGAACACCCGACGGAATGGCACGGCAAGGCGCCGAACGCGGCGGAAGCCGAGGTCGCGATCAAGGAACTTGAAGCGTTACTCAATTAGACAGGACACGACAGCAGCATGGCTAAAGCAACACGCGTTTCGTTTGGTGAACAGCTGGTGGAACTCGGGGCGACGCACCCCGACCTCGTCGTGTTCGACGCGGACCTTTCCAAGTCCACACAGTCGCAGCTCTTTGCGGCTGTATATCCCGACCGTTTTTTCGAGATGGGCATTCAGGAACACAACATGATCGGCGCCGCCGCCGGCATGGCGCTCAGCGGCAAGAATCCCTTCATCTGTTCTTTCTCCACGTTCGTGGTGGGGCGTTTCGAGGTCATCCGGATGTCCATCGGCTACAGCGAAGCCAACGTCACCGTTGTCGGTACGCATTGCGGCGTGGCGATCGGGGAGGACGGCTATTCGCAGATGGCGCTCGAGGACATCGCCCTCATGCGCACCCTCCCCAATATGACAATCATCCAGCCAGTCGATGATCGCGAGACAAAGCAGGCCGTGAGCTTCCTCGCCGATCATGTGGGTCCGGCCTTCCTGCGCCTGACGCGTCAGGGGCTCGAAGACATCCACGGTGATGACTACCGATTCCAGTTCGGCAAGGCCGACGTGCTGCACGATGGCAATGACGCCGTAGTTTTTGCCACCGGTGGCGTTGTGTACAACGCGCTCAAGGCGGCAGAGGACCTCGCCGGCGAGGGCATCAACCTTCGGGTGGTGAACATCCACACCATTGCGCCGCTCGACGTCGACTACGTCGTGCAGG
>JAGTUZ010000176.1 GCA_018224415.1 Bacteroidota bacterium
CATAGCCGTCCTGTCCGTAATAGATCAGGGCGGCCACGATGCAGATCACACCGGCGCCGACGCCGAGCAGCAGGGGATACTGCCAGTCGTCGTACAGCGGCCTGGCCCACGAAGGGCTATTGAGTGCGGCGAAGGATCCGAGGCGGGCGATGGTCAGATTGAGACCGAAGGCGAAACTGAGTTCCTTGCCCTTGAACCAGCGGGCGAGGGAGGTGGTGACCGCCACGATGAGCGACTCCGCGCCCAGACCGAAGATCAGGCGCCCCGCGGCCATGACGCTGAGCTGGGCTGACGAAGCGGTGACGGCGGCGCCGGCGAAACAGAGCACGGCGAAGATGAGAATGGATTTTTTCGTCCCGATGCGGTCGATGACGATGCCGCCGATCAGCACCATGATGATATTGGGAACGCTGTAGATCGCGTTGAGCAGGCCGATGTTTGAATCCGAGAAGCCCAGCTGCGAGACCAGCAGATCCGCGAGCGGACTGATGCTGTCGTAGATATAGTAGTTGCCGAACATCGCCAGGCTGATGACGATGAGCACCATCCATCGGTAGACGGGTGGTGGATCGGGCAGCTGTGTCGGGGTCGTGGCGTGGTCGCTCATGGGCGGACGTCTCCTTGTTCGGATATGGTGGGCGGCAGCACGGCCTCAGGTGCCGCGCCGCAGGATCAGCATGGTGATGTCGTCGGACTGGCTGGCGCCTTCGGTGAAGGCAACGATTTCGTCACGGATCATCTGCAGCATCTGTGCCGCGCTGTCGTCGCCGTGCGCGGCAATAAGGTCCTGCAGGCGCTCGTCGCTGAACTCCTCCTGTTCGCTGGACATGGCCTCGTTCACGCCGTCGGTGTAACAGACCAGCGTCTCCCCCGGTGCAAGCGTGATCGTTTCGGATTCGTATGGCGGGGCATGCTCCATGATGCCGAGGATCAGTCCACCGGCATCGAGCGCCTTCAGTGTCCCGTCACTGCGGAGGAGATACGGAGGATTGTGTCCGGCATTCACATACGTGAACGTGTGGCTGCGGCTGTCGAGTATGCCCCAGAAAAAGGTGATGAACTTGTCGGCACCGGTGTTGCTGTGGATGAGCGTGTTGATACGTGCGGTGGATTCCGGCAGCGGCAGGCGCAGCGGGGCGATGGTTCGCAGTGCTGCCTGCACGTTCGCCATCAGCAGCGAGGCGGGTACGCCTTTGCCGGACACGTCCGCAATGGCGAGCACGCATTCGTGATCCGACAGGGTGATGACGTCATAATAGTCGCCGCCCACCTGCTGGGAGGATTCGTTGATGCCCTCGATCTGGTATCCTTCGGGGGACGGAATCCGGCGGGGGAGCAGGCCTTTCTGGATCGTCTTGGCGACACTCAGCTCCTTTTCCATGCGCTCTTTCTCGATGGTATCCGTGACCAGCCGTGCATTCTCCAGCGCAGAGATAGTGATGTTTGCGAGCGCGTGCAGGTACTCGAGCTCGCTGTGGTCGAAGGTGGCGCCGCCCACACGCTGTCCGAGACAAAGGACACCGCGTGGCTGGTTCTGCGTCAGCATGGGAATGATGGTGGTGAAGCCGGATGCGTGCAGCCACTGCTCGCATTCGTTTTCCGGCGTGCGCCGTTCGGAAAAGTGGATGGTTTCGCGCAGCTCCTGCAGGCGGAGGATGCACTCCGCGTTTTCGCTGAAATCCGGATTGCGCACCACCACAGGCCGCAGCCGCGTGCCGTCGTGCGTGAACACCGCGTAGCGGAGCACGCGCAGTTGTCCCATCAGCGCATAACTGAGCACGCGAAGAATATCGGCCGGTTCGAAGGTGGTATTCATCTCCCGGCTGATTTCGAACAGGGTGTTCATCTCCTGGATTTTCGTGTCCAGCCGGCGGTTGACATGGCGCAGTTGTTCGATGACCAGGGCGCTTTTCACCGCGCTGGCCCCGACGGCCGCGACGGACTCGAGAAAGCGAAGTTCGCCCGAAACGAAGGACTGTCCGGTGAGCTTCCTGCCCAGGGCGAGAATGCCGACCATGCGGTCCTCGATGAGCATGGGCACGATGATATCCATGCCGCAGGCGATATTGCAGGCGCCGAAGGTACGCAGATCACGTTCTGCCGAATCCTGCAGTCCAGCCACCGGCACCACGTGATTCCAGCCCAAGGGGATGTGGAAGGACTCGCCGACGCGCCTGGCCTCCAGCCCCTTCACCGATCGCACATGGTAGGTATTTTCTTCCGCCTCGACCAGCACCATGCCGCGCGTCACCATCAGTTTTCCCATGACGGTGAGCAGCATGTTGCCCAGAATGAAATCGAGATCGGTCGAGCCATTCAGCATCGTGCTCAGTTCCAGAAGCGCGGTGCTGTCGGAGATGATGTCCTGTGCGGAATGCGCGTTTTCGGCGGGCATGGGCGATTGATTGTGGCTATGACAATGCGGAAATATACAGAATCATGGGAAAGGAGAGAAGGAGAGATGAGGAGAAGGATAGAAGGAGGAGGGCTTGCCACGGCGTAGTTCCGCGAAGCGGAACGAAGCCGGGAAGGCGGGTCAGGCTGACGAAGCCGGGAGGTATTTGACGAGGCGGATGGTGTTGCGTCCGCCGACGGCGGGACCGAATGCCACTTCGTCCATGAGCTTGCGCATGAGAACGATGCCGAGTCCGCCGTGGCGGAGTTTGCGGAAGTATTCGGTCATGTCGGGCGCGGTGTAGTGGCTGCTGTCAAAGGAGAGGCCGCTGTCGAAGATTTCAACGATGAATTTGATGAGGGCGTCGTCGCGCTGAGTGCTCAGGCGGACTTCAATGATGCCGTCGGGATTGTAGCGGTAGGCGTGTTTGATGATGTTGGTGCAGGCCTCGTCGATGGCCAGCTCGATCTTGCCCACGTCGCTTTCAGCGAAGCCGAAATCACGGGCGGCTTCGGATACGAAGGTCCGCATATCCGCCAGCAGTTCGGTCTTGCTTTGGATCTGCAGCGTCTGGATTGTATGTGTGTTGGCTTGTGTCACGTCTTCCTGCGAAGCCCTTGTCGTGTACCTTGCTTGTGCCTTGCTTGTGCCTGGTATTACGAGGGATTATCGCTTTTGTTCAGGAATTTCCCGACCGCTTCCTCTTCATCGTCGAAAATCTCATACAACATGGGAAAACCGAGCAGGTCAAACACATTGTAGACCCGTGGCGACATGTTGCTGAGCTTGATGTCGCCTTCGTTCTGGCGTACATCTTCGATGAACTGCATAAGCACGCCGAGTCCGGCGCTGCTGATGTAGGAGAGATCACTGAAATTCACGACGATATTGAAGCGTGACTCGTTCAGATGGTTTTGAAACGTCTTCTCCAGTTCCGGCGCCGTATGGGCATCGAGATACCCTTTCAGCTCGAAAATGGAGACGGTGTCCCTTTGTCGGACACCCACCGAGAATTCACTCATGCCTGGCTCCTCGATTCCGGATGAATTCGCTTGTGAAATGTAATGAATCTGCGGGACATTCAAACGCCGCCGCGCCAGTGAAGGACAAGAACGGTGATATCGTCGTCGGCTTCCGCGCGCGCACTGTGATGATGGACGCTCTGGAGAATTTCATCGAGGATCGCCTGCGCTCCATGTGCAGCGGCACGGGCCACCGTTTCGGCCAGCCGTTCCGATGCGAATTCCTCTTCCTTCGCATTGCGTGCTTCTGTGACGCCGTCGGTGTACAGGACCACCACATCGTCGGGTTCGAGAAGGATCGACTCTTCGCGCAGCGAGTCGGCAAATCGTCCGCCGGCGTCGAGGCCCAGCGCCATGCCCTCCGGCTGCAGGAAGCGTGCCTCGCCGGCGCGGACGTGCAGCAGGGGACAATGTCCGGCCCGCGAGAACGACAGCGTGCCGGCGTCCGTATCGAGCACGGCATACAGCAGGCTGATGAAGGATTTGCGCTCCATGCTTTCGCAGAGCGGGGTGTTCATGCGCACGAGGATGTCGCGCGTGGATGCGCCTCCGTCACGGCTCAGGGACTGGAAGATGCCCTTGACCTGCGCCATGTAGAGGGCGGCCGACACTCCCTTGCCGGACACGTCGCCGACAACGAAGCCGATCCGATTCCCGTCGAGGGAGAGCACGTCGTAATAATCGCCGCCCACTTCGTAGGCCGGAATGGAGCGTGCCGCGATGTCGTAATGCGGCGCGGCCGGCAGCTGCTGCGGCAGAAGACTCTGCTGCATCTGTTGCGCGACGAGCAGCTCCTGTTCCATGCGTTCCTTGACGATGGATTCGCGGATGAGCGTGCTGTTCTCGATCGCGACCGACACCATGTCCGCAAAGGCGCTGAGCACGTTCACGGCATCCTTGTCGAAGCTGAAGGCTTCCTTCCGCGTCACGCAGAGCAGCCCGGTGATCTCGCCATGGCTGCTTAGCGGGACGAGCACCATTGCGCCAATGCCTTTCATCTTCCGTGTCGACTCGTCCAGCCTGAGGTCTGCAACGAAGTCCTGCACCAGCACCGGATGTGCCGCCTCGAGCATGAGTTCTCTCAGCGGCTTCCCATCGGAACCGCACAATTGTCCGATCTCCACGGCCGTGATGTTCTTGAGCGAGGGCCCGACGAGACCACCGCCGTCCGTAACATTCCCGTGACCGTTGCCCCGATGCGTGCTGCGGCCGTTGATCAGTTCCAGCCAGGCAGCGTGTCCTTCGCTGACCTCGAGCGCGAGATGCGTCGTGGTGGCCATCAGTTCGTCGAAATCGAACACCTGCGTGATGAGCCGGCTCATGTTCTGCAGCGTGGAGATCTCCATCTTTTTCCGGTCGAATTCCTTCGCCGTGGGCAGATGCAGCAACGTGCTCACGAAGCCGATGCCCATCGACAGCGCGCCGAAATCCAGCGCGATGTTGACGAAGGCCGAGAGCAGCGGGTGATAGGTCTGCAGGGCGCGGCTGACGGTTTCCCCGCTGCCGGCGTAGATGGAAAGGATGATAAAAAAGATGAACCCGAAAAACGCCAGCAGCAGCGTGATCAGCTTTTCGCGGCGGGAGAGCATCAGGATCCAGGAGAAATGAAATGCGTTGAGCAGCAAGGCGATCAGCGCGAGCACGGAGACGATGAGGGTCACTGTCTCGAGTGCGGTCACACCGAATCCATTCGGACTACTGATGAACGCTAACAGTACATAACCGGATGCAGCAGTCAGTAGAAATGCATAGTTTCTCCGCGTGGATTTGCGGCGTTTGACAAACACCAGGCGCGAGAGTCCGGTGAAGACCACGATGGCGCAGACGCCACTGCCGATGGCAAGCACGATGGTTGCCATCAGGGAGGAGAAGGATGCCGGTGCAACGATTCCGTTGACTTCGGTGAAAGACGGATTGGCAGTGAGTTTGACGATGCCGATGAGCAGAAGGTACAGCGTGCCTGCGAGCATCGTGCGTCCGATGAGCTGCATCGGCCGCTGTTCCTCGACATCCCCGGCGCGGTAGGCATACCAGCCACCACCTCCGAACGCGAGCAGCACCAGCGCGGTGTGGAACAAGTCGCCTTCCAGTGCGCCCGAACTGGTGATCGCGTGCTGCACAAAGACATACACCGTGTCCAGCACGAGACTCGCCACGGCGACGAGAAGAAGTATTCGCTGTCGGAGTTTCATAGGATGCCCAGGGTCCCCGTTCGATGTTGTCGAATTTCGGGGGGATGCGGACAGCATACGGACGATGTGCCCGCTGGTTGCAGGGCAATATAGCATATCCCGTCTCGGCGGGAAAGCCGTTGCTGCGATGTGGAGCGACGGATGCAACACGGAAACCGGATGTTTGTTATCTTGCAACGATGAACTCCAACCTGCTCGAAGCGCGGCGCCTCCGGAAGTGGTTTCCCGTCCACAGCGGCATACTGGGCCGTGCGCGAAGTCATGTGCGTGCCGTGGACGACGTCAGTTTCTGTATCCGTCGCGGGGAGGTGCTGGGACTGGTCGGAGAATCCGGTTGCGGCAAGAGTACGCTGGCGCGCGTGCTGCTGCAGCTGATGCCGGCGACGGATGGCAGCGTGTTTTTCGAAGGCGAGAATATCACGCACATCGGACGCGCGCAGATGCGCGGGCTGCGCAAACGGATGCAGATCGTATTCCAGGATCCCTACTCCTCGCTCAATCCGCGACTGACCATCGGTTCCACCCTTCGCGAAGTTCTTCAGGTACATGAGATCGTTCCCCGCGCCGAGGTCGGCAGGCGCATCGCCGAACTGCTGCGCATGGTCGGACTCAACGATTTCCACGCCCGGCGCTACCCGCATGAATTCAGCAGCGGACAGCGACAGCGCATCGGCATCGCACGTGCTCTGGCGGTGGAACCCACGTTCCTGGTCTGCGACGAGCCGGTCTCGGCGCTCGATGTTTCGATACAGGCACAGATTCTCAATCTGCTCTCCGATCTGCGCGAGGCGCTGGATCTGACCTACCTGTTCATCTCCCACGATCTATCGGTGGTACGACACGTTTCCGACCGCATCGCGGTGATGTATCTCGGCCGGCTGGTCGAACTCGGTCCGATTGAAGCCATCATGGCCGAACCGCTGCATCCCTACACCCGCGCGTTGCTGGCGTCGGCGCCCGTGGCCGATCCCGATCACGTACATGTGCGGCCCCCGTTGGGGACCGACGTCCCGAGTCCGGTAAATATTCCCGACGGCTGTCCCTTTCACACACGCTGTCCGGAAGTCTTCGACGACTGCCGGCGCGTGGTGCCCGTGTTCGCGGAGCAACGCGAGGGACATCGCGTGAGCTGCCTGAAATACAATATCTGTTGGCCGGATCCTTCACTCTCAACCGTTGAACACGATGACTGACGTATTCGCTTCCCACACCGATCCCATTCCTCCGCTCCGTCATGATCTGGAGCTGCTTCCCGTGCAAGAAGACGGTGAGGATCTCCTGCTGCTGCGCGACCCCTCCGGCTATTCGGAGGAGATGCTCCTGCTGCGTCCCGCCGCCATGGCGCTGCTGCGTTTCTTCGACGGACGACACAGTGTGCAGGCCCTCCAGGAAGGGATCAGAAACGGCACCGGCGTCACCGTCGACGGCGCGCAGATTCTCGACATCGTACAATCCCTCGATCGCTATCACTTTCTCGCGAATGATCGCTTTCACCAGAAACAGGAGCACACGGATACTGATTATATATCACGCGACGAACGTCCAGCCGCGCATGCCGGACGTTCCTATCCGGAAGATCCGGAAGAACTGGCGGATTTCCTGCACGAACTTTTCGACGCCGACGGTGGCGCCCCGTTGAAGGGCGACCTGCTGGGCGTGCTCTGTCCGCACATCGACCTGCAGATCGGTCCGCAGGTCTATGTTCCCGCCTTTCGCCAACTCGCGGCGTCGGACGTCGATACGGTGGTGATCCTGGGTACAAGCCATTATTCCTACGAGGATTTATTCATCCTCACCCACAAGGACTTCGTCACGCCGCTCGGACGCATGCGCACGGACCACGAATTCGTCGAGATGCTGCACGAGGAAAGCGGCGGCGTTTTCACCCGACGCGATGTCGCGCATCGCCAGGAACATTCCATCGAATTTCCCACGGTCTTTCTCCAGCACGTGTTTGGCAACAACCGGGTGCGCGTCGTGCCCGTGCTCTGCACCTCCTTCGACGAATACCTGGTCGAGGGCAC
>JAGTUZ010000177.1 GCA_018224415.1 Bacteroidota bacterium
GAGTGGATCGACAGTCTCGCCCGCTTCGAACCCGAACGCTTCCCGGTCACCGTGCATGTGACCAACCGAAGCGAACTCCGCGCCTCCGACATCGCCGCCTGGATCCACGTACCGCCCGGTTTCGTGGTCGATTCGCTCACGCCCGTCAACGCCTTCGTCACCCCTTCACCACTTGGACGCAATGACACCGGGTCGGTGACCTGGTGGGTGCGTCCGCTCGAGCGGCCGACCTCCGACCTGCTGCGCTTCTGTGTGAAGGTGGCCGCGGGTCCCGACACCGCTGAATGCTGCCAGGACGTATTCATCACCGCCTCGCCTGTGCGCGTGCAGATGAGTTGCATGGACACGCGGGTGATGGTGTACGACGACGGCACAGGAGAATACGATCCGGAACGCTTTATCATCGCCACGAGCGTACGAAACGTTTCGAAGCTCGGCATGGGGAAGACGCGCGGCAGCATCCAGCTGCCCCCGTTCCTCAAGCTCATCAGTGGCGAGTTCGCCACGAAGGACTTCCCCAACAGCGGGGTGATCGCGGCGGGAGACAGCGGCACCATCACCTGGGTGGTGGAGGGGATGGGGTATCCCGCGACGCTCCCGGCGGAGATCTGCGTCAACGTGACCGCGGAGAATTTCCCCGGTTCGCAATGCTGCACGCCGGTGGAAGTGGATATGGTGAACGCCATTCCGGGGCTGGAATGTTCGCTTGCCGGACCCGATACCATCCGGCACATCAACGGCAGTTACGTGCCGAATCCCATCGTGCTCACCCTGTGGGCGCGCAACAGCGGCAACACTCCCGCCAAGCGGGTGCACGCCGCTCTCCTGCAGGGAGAGGATCTTTCGATCGACGCCAGCGACCGGGCACTCAAGCTGATCTCCGATTCCCTCGCTTCCGGCGATAGCGTTCGCGCTACGTTCCATGTGCGCATCCTCGACCGGACGGTTTCACGATTTGATACCATTCGTGTCAGCGTGTTCGCCGACAACGGCGGCGCGACGGTCTGTGAGGTGCCGGTGTACATCGAGGCCGTACGTGGTCCGGTACTCGAACTGAGTTGCAGTGGACCTGATTCGCTTGTCTTCTCCGATGCGATCGGAGGATACCAGCCCGATCCCTTCATGATACAGCTCACCGCGCGCAACATCGGCACCGCCAACGCCGATTCCGTCGTGGCCGAATTCCTTCCGCCACCGGGCATCACGCTCGAGGCCGGGGAGACCGCCGCGAAGATGCTTGTGCCACCGTCACTGGGTGTGGGACAGCAGGGAAGCGCCTTCTGGCTGCTGCGCGCCGTGCCACGCAGCGAGGCGCGTATCGACACCATTCGCGTGCAGGTGAAAGCCAAAGGAAAATCGCTGCAGCAGACCGCGCCCTGCGAAATTCCCGTGTACATTCCCGCGGCGCGTTCCCCGGAACTCTCGCTGAGCTGCATGCTGCTGCGCGAGCCGGGGGAAGACGACAGCGTCGTTGTCGCGGCAGGTCTTGTCAACAACGGCAGTGCGACTCTGTTCGACGTGAAGGTTCGCATCCAGCTTCCGGCCAGGCTGGCGCTCGCGCCTGTTTCGCAGCCGCTGGAAGTCACGATCGCGGTCATTCAACCCGGGGAGGCACTGCGTCTGCTGCCCTGGACGCTGCTCGCCCAACGGGGCGCGACACTCGACAGCGTGAGCGTGTGTTTCACGGCGGAAGCGCGTTTCGTCCCGCCGCGGACCTGCTGCACCACCGTGCGCATCCCTGCGGCGGAGAACGCCTCGTTCAGCGCTGACTGCTCTCTGGAGCCAGACACGCTCCGGGTCGATACAACCACCGGGAGTTACGGCGAGGCGGTGTTCCGCGTCACCCTGCTCAATCCCTCCGCCGTCGCGCTGGATTCCGTGCGCGCCACGATCGTGCTTCCCCAGGGTGCACTGCTCGTTGCTGGTGAAACAGATGAGAAAGTGATCCGCAATCTTCTTCCCGGAACGCCGCAAACGCTGTCCTGGAGGCTTCGCGGCGTGCGGGACACAAGCACCGTGTTTCGTTCCCTCGCGATCCGCGTGGACCTCGTCGGTGCGGGTTCCATCCAGCGATGCAGCCAGACGCTTGTGCTCGTGCCGCCTCCGCTGCGTCCGACGGATTTCATCGTGGCCTGTTCTGCGCCCGACTCCATCCGCTACCAACGTTCTACCGGCCAGTACCAGCCCGCCCCCTTCCTTGTGCGCGCTGACATCGCCAACACCGGATCCACCACGCTGCGAAACGTGCGAGGTACGATCACTCCTGCGGCGCAGCTGACGCTCGAACCCGGCGAGACACCGACCAAGCCACTGGGCTTTGACCTCGCCCCGGGGCAGCAGGCTTCCATCGCCTGGAGCTGCCGCGGCGTGCCGCAGGTGTCCACCACCACCGCGGTGACCTCCGTGCGCATCGAGGCCGACGGTGCCGGTGCGCGCAGTTGCGATGCGACGACCGTGCTGTTTCATCCGATCATGAGCGATTCGATTGCGGCTGACATTGTTTGCACGGCGCCAGACACCATCAGGTATCTCGGACGGGGTACGGGCTGGAAGCCGTCGCCTTTCGCCCTGACCGTTCAGCTGACGAATGCCGGCAGCGTGCCCATCAACGGCGCACGCGCCACGCTGCTGCTGCCGCCGGATTTCGTGCTCGAGACCGGGGAGACTGCCGTCAAGGCACTGCCCACCGACGTCACCTCCGGCGAGACCGTGGCGGTGAGCTGGCATGTCATTCCCGCGGCCTCCGGATCGACCGACCGCTGTTTCGAGGTACTGGTGACGGTGCCCGGACTCGAGACCATGCGCTGCACGACCTGCGTATTCGTCGAGCCGCCGTACGACCTGATCCAGCTTTCCATCCCCGACGACAACGTCGGCATGATGGGACAGACCGTCGATGTCCCGGTCCATCTTCTCAACCAGCTTGCGTTGCCGATGAAGGAATTCACGGTCGGCATCGGGTATGATCCTGCTCTTGTGGCCATCGACGAGATCAACGTCGTCGGCTCGCTTGTGCGCAGTTGGGCACCACCGGTCATCGAGCATCCCGCGCTGGGCGTTGTTCGGCTGCGCTTCAGCGGTGACACCCCGATCATGAGCGGCGGCCGGCTCGTCACGCTTCGCTGCCGCCTGCTCCCGCAGGATGGCCGCGACGGTGCGTTCGGCGTATATCAGAGCCGATTGTCCTTTGTTCTGGACGAGTTGCGCCTGGAGCCCGGCATCGCCGCCATCCTGGTTGACGGACAGATATTCTCCTCCGGCGACTGTGTGGTGCCGCTCGACACCGACGCGGCGCTGCAGCTTGGCAACCGGCCGAATCCGTTCAATCCCGTGACCGTCATCGACTGGCACGTCCCCGAGGAATTCGCGGGCCGGCATGGCACGCTCACCGTACTCGACCTGCACGGGCGGGTTGTCGCCCGGGTGTTCGAAGGATTTCTCGACGCCGGTACACACGAGCGTGTCTTTGACGCGCGCGGGCTTCCCACGGGACTGTACTTGTACCGTCTGCAGGCCGGTGGGCGCGTGCTGACGCGGAAAATGTTGCTCTCGAAATAGGGCTGCGTCCGAAACCGTTTCCTCTCTCCGTTCCATTCCCGCCGTCACGGTGAAAAGGACCGCGCATAACCATCATTCCTCACTACTTGCACCCGGAGAGAGGAAACGCGCGGTCGGTGGCGGGGGAATGGTGTTTGTTTCAAATCCATACGCATCCTGGGTTTGCAGGACA
>JAGTUZ010000178.1 GCA_018224415.1 Bacteroidota bacterium
CGTTGACATCGGCGTCCATCAGGACGGCCTCGTGCATGTCTCCCAGCTCGCGGACCGTTTCGTGCGCGATCCGAAGGAGGTCGTGAAAGTCGGACAGATCGTGCGCGTCACGGTGATCGAGGTGAACGAGAAGCTGGGGAGGATTTCACTGAGTATGAAGACGGGAGAGGGGAAAGGGGAAAGGAGAAAGGAAAAAAAACCGGAAGAGCCGAAATATTCGCTCGATGATCTGAAGAATAAATTCGGAAAAGGGTAGGGCGTCAGGGCGTAAGGGCGCCTGCCGCGCCGAAGTGCCGTGAAACGGCACGGAGGCGGGTCAGGGCGTGAGAAACAGGAAATCCCGTCAGCCAGAAGCTGACGGGATTTCTCGTTTCAGATCTTTCCTCTGTTACCGGACCAGCGCGATCTTTTTCGAGACCGTTGTTCCGTTGGCGCGGAGGACGGCGAGGTAGGTGCCGGCGGGGAGATCGCCCGCGTCGAAGGTGGCGGTGTGCGATCCCGCCTCGAGGCGGCCACGAGCGATCGTGGCCACGAGGCGTCCGGCGGTGTTGTAGACGGTGAGCTGCGTTTCGCCCGCGCGCGCCAGCGTGAAGCGCAGGGTCGTGCGAGGTGCGATGCCGGCGCCGAAGGGATTCGGCCATGCGGCGTCCAGCGCGACGTCCGCCGGGGCGGCCAGCGTTGTTTCCGTCGCGGTGACGGCATCGACCGACCACACGCCGCGCCCGTAGGTGCCGACGACGAGGCGGTTGTCGGGAGTGAGTTTCATGTCGTAACACACCACGTTGGGCAGGCCGTTGCCGAACTGTTTCCAGTTCTCGCCGCCGTTGGTAGTAAACCAGACCCCGAGGTCCGTTGCGAGGAACACCGTGTTCGAGTCCGTACGCGAGGGGATGATGGTGTTAGCCGGGATGTCGGGGAGGTCGCCGCTGATGTCGACCCAATTTTTCCCGCCGTCGGTGGTTTTCCACGCGTGGCTCGTGCCGTAGCCCGAGAACGCGGCGTACACTGTGCGCAGCGTTCCCCAGCCGACATGGATGTCGCTGATCCAGCGGTTGGGCAGGCCCGCGCTTTCGTCGTACCACTCGGTGTCGAGCGCGATCAGGTTTTCGCAGACGAAGACTTTGCCGTCGCTGGAGGAGGAATACATCCACCGCGGATTGGGCTGCGGCATATCGAGATCGGTGACGATGCCCGTGCCGCGCACCAGCTTGCGCGTGCTGATGGTGAGCCAGCTTGTGGCGTCCTTCGCCGGACTGAGGCGATGCACATGATCCGAGGCCGTGTACAGGCGGTCGCCGTTCGGATCGAGCATGATCGGCCGGATCCAGTTGCCGCGGTACCCGTTCAGGCCGCTTACCAGCGGCTGGAAGTTGACACCATCGAAGGTGCGGTACGGGGTACTGTTGATCGTCAGGTACAGCAGCTGGCTGTCGTTCGGATCGATGGCCATGCGTCCGCCGTCACCACCGCCGACGTACAGCCAATCGCTGTGGCCGGGTGCGAGCTGCCGCATGTTACTATTGTCCTGCGTTCCGCCGTACAGCAGGGCCGGATTCGACGGCGCATAATTGATGGCGTAGAACTGCGTCGTCGCCAGTCCGTTGCTGCGCTCGCTCCAGTTCGTGCCCCCGTCGCTGCTCACGAAAATGCCACCGTCGCCGGCCACGACCACCGTGTTCGGATCGTCGGGTTTGAAGGCCAGGTGATGCTGGTCGGCATGCACATAGGCGGGATTTTTCGGATCGATGACACGCAGTTCCCAGCGCGATATCTTCGCGAAGCCGCTGGCGGTGGTGAGACTGCGGTGCAGGTCGATGCCGCCGAGGAAAACGACGTCGGGATTATCGGGACGCGCCATGATGGTCAGATCGTAGAAAGCCTGTCCGCGGGTGAAGTTGTTGGCGATGGCATTCTGCTCCCTCCGCCAGGTAGCGCCCGCGTCGTCGGAAACGAACACACCCTTGAAGTCCACGTCGCCGTCGGTCATCTTGCGGCGGTTGAGTCCCATGGCCGCGTAGATGCGTTCGGGTCGGGAGGCGGGGATGCTCATCACCACGCGCGCGGTGGAATCGCCCGGCGGGAGGTTCACGTCGAGACGGGTCCAGGAAAATTTGTCGCCGCCTGCATGCGACACGTAGATGCCGTTGTTGCTGCCGCCGTATTCGGCGCCAATGGCCGTATAGACAGTGGAAGGATCGTCGGGCTTGTAGAGCACTTCGGTGATGTTGCCATCGAGTGTACTGTTCCACGACTGTCCGGCATCAGTGCTTTTGTACAGCTTGTCCACCGTCGCCACGAGCAGCGTGTCCGACGAGACCGGATGCAGGGCGACGCGGTGCACTGCGCTGTTGGTTTTTGGCCAGGGCAGGAAGGTCCAGTTCTCCCCGCCATCGGACGTGCGCATCACGCCGAGTCCGTCATAGTAGGGCGAACCGCCGCTGCGACCGAAATTCGCACCGATTGGTTCGCCGGTGCCTGCATACAGGATTTCAGGATTATTCCGGTCGATGGCCAGCGCGCCGACGGGCAGACGCGGCATGTCGTCGGTCAGAGGACGCCAGTTCAATCCGAGATCCGTGCTTTTCCACACGCCGCCCGAGGCCGCGCCGGCGTAGAGCGTATTCGTTTCCGTGGGATGGAAGAGCACCGCGCGCATGCGTCCACCGATATTCGTCGGTCCTTCCAACCGCCAGGTGACCGCCGCGGAGAAGGGCTTCAGCAGGGCGCTCTGTGGGGACAGGGCGATGCGTTCCCACTCCTCGACCAGCCGTTCGCCGATATTGATGCCGGGATTGCCGTAGGCGCGCTGTTCGTAGAAATGCGCGATCGCCTCCATCGACTCGCGCCATTGCTTTTTTTCTTCCACCGGAAACACGGGAGGATCGAGAAACGCCGGACGTCCGTTGAAGAGCAACAAAAATACCAGGGCGCTCGTATACAGCCCCGCCAGCAGCAGCGCGGGCGAACGGTAAACACAGGACATAACAACTCCAAAAACTGAATCCAGAGATCCGCGAATCGGACTATCTATAAAAATCCGGGGTTTCCCGACAGAAAACAATGAAATTCGAAGGACCCCCTCCGCCATTGCGCGCAAGGACAGTAAATACCTACTTTTCCACATACCATTTTCAAAGGATCTTTCATGAAACCGCTGCGACACACCGTTCAACTTCTTCTCCTGCTCCTGCTCCCGGCGCCCATGCTGCTGGCGCAGGAGGAGGCGTTTTCCATCGGCCAGGGACAGGGAGGACTCCACTTCCTGCTCACCTTCCCGCAGGGTGAATTCAAGGAGAATTCCGACGACATCGGCTATGGCCTCGGCTTCGATCTCGGATATGTCCTTCCGCGCATGCCGTTGTCGGTCGGACTCACCGGCGGGTTTTCCGTGTACGGTACACGCGAATTCGACGTCCCGTTCTACGGGACGGGCAACCTGGTCACCGTGGAACTGACCACGCACAACAACATCGCCACCGGACATGCGTTCCTCCGCGTGCAGCCGCAGGACGGCCTGTTTCGTCCCTACGTCGAAGGCCTCGTCGGACTGCACGTATTCTGGACAGAATCGGAGGTGAAAGACGAGCGCTACGAAGACCGTGACATCGCGGGCAGCACCAACCTCAGCGACGCAGCGTTCAGTTACGGAGCGGGCGGGGGTGTGATGTTCCGCGTGCATCGCGGCGAGAGCGACACGCCCGGCCGCGGTGTCGAGGTGTTTATCGATCTGAAGGCCCGCTATCTCTACGGCGGCAAGGCGAAGTATTTCGACGAGAAATCCATCACTTTCGACGCCAACGGCGCGCCGTTGCTGCTCGAGGCCAACGCGCTCGAATCCACCACTGACATGCTGCAGACCATGATCGGTGTGGCGGTACGTTTCTGATTTCCCACCTTCCGCAGTGCCGTCACGTCATCGCGATGGAATGATTCAGGACGCCTGTCGTTTCCCGGCACTCCCTGCGACTATTTCGTGTTGAAAGCAATACGGGCATCGATCGATGCCCGTATTGTTACACCGGCCGAAAGCGATGCAGATACATGAATCCCACACCCCCCATCATCCCGGACCTGTCGTCACTCCGCGCGAGCGGAGGAGTGGACGAAGGGCGGCGACGCTTCATGCGCAACAGCGCCGCGGCGCTGGCCTTTGTTTCCGTGCCCAATCCCATCGTCACGATCAACGGGGACGAGGAATACGAAATCGTTCACAAGAACGTGAAGCTGCCCCGGCTGCCGAAGGAACTACGCGGACTTCGGGTGGTGGTGGTATCGGACATCCACTCGGGTCCGTTCATGGACAAGGCGCAGATGGACCGCTACGTGACGCGCATCAACAAGCTCAAGCCGGACCTCGTGCTGCTGCCCGGGGATTTCGTTTCCAACCGCCGGGAGGAGATCGAGCCGCTGTGCGACGCGTTCCAGAAGCTCGAAGCGCGGCACGGGGTGTACGGCTGTACGGGAAATCACGATTACTTCGACGACGCCGATCATGTCGTGAACGAACTCGAGCACGCCGGCGTGCGGATGTTGCGCGACGCGCACGCGCGCATCGAGATCAAGGGCAAGGAACTCGCGCTCATCGGCGTCGACGACATCGGGCAGGGTGCGGAGTTCCACGCGAGCTTCCGCCGCGCGGTGGACGGACTCGACGCGCGGCTTCCCAACATTCTGCTCTGCCACAAGCCGTATCATCTCGAGGACGCCGCCGACTACGGCGCCGGCCTCATCGTCAGCGGCCACACGCACGGCGGGCAGCTGGTGCTGGCCCGCGCCTTCGGGCTCGTGTTTTCCATCGCATTGCTCATCTCCAAGTACGTCGAAGGACTCTACCGCGTCGACGCCACGCAGATGTATGTCACCCGCGGCATCGGGGCCAGCGCCATCAACCTGCGCGTCAACTGTCCGCCCGAGATCACCGTCCTCACTCTTGTGTGAATTCAAGGGACCCCCGCGCCCCAGCGCGGGAACGGGCAAGGGACCCCCGCGCCCCAGCGCGGGAACGGGAACGGGAAAGGGACCCCCGCGCCCCAGCGCGGGAACGGGAAAGGGACCCCCGCGCCCCAGCGCGGGAACGGGATGCGAGTTCAATTGTCATACAGCATATCATTGCGTAAATTTCATACGTAAAAAGTATACGTATCTCCAAGGAGCAGACCATGCCCATCAACGAAAAACAGGCGCGGAGACTCAACATCATGATCGGGGAGGGGCTGTTTGCCTGGGTGGCGGAAACGGCGGAAGAGCGGGGGCAGAGCGTGTCGGCGCTCATCCGCGCGGCGCTGGAGCGCGAGCGCCGGCGGGAGACGGAAGACCGTCTCCGTCGCGCCTCGGAAGAACTCGCCGGCCTGTACCGCGACGATCCGGAACTACGCGCCCTCAGTGCGTTGGATGGGGAGGACTTCACATGAAACGCGGGGAAGTATGGGACGTCAACCTCGATCCGACCATCGGAGCGAAGATCCGTAAGACACGGCCATGCGTCATCGTCTCCCGTGACGGACTCGGCGCGCTGCCTCTGCGGGTGATCGTTCCCCTGACGGAATGGGATGCGCGTTTTGCGTCCGCACCCTGGCATGTGCCCGTCGCGAAATCCCGTCGCGGCGGTGTGACCAAGGCCTCTTCCGCGGACGCCGTACAGGTCCGCTCCATCGCCGTCGAACGGCTTGTCCGCCGCCGGGGCCAGCTCGATGAGGTAACCATGCGGCGCATCACCGAGGCGCTGACTCTCGTCATCGATCCACATGGGGAGGCAAGAAAATGAGCCATCGTCTGCCTCAGCGGAAAGGTGCGACGGAATCGTCTCCGTCGTGGAAGCGGCAGATTCCCCGGCTGCGGATCGACGGGTGCAACCTTGCCGCCACCATCATCGAGGACCGCGGACACGGGATTCCATCCCTGGATGCTGCTACCGGGCGAATATCCCTTTCGGGGAATCGTGGGAACAAGTGTGAAAAGGTCAAAGGGTCAAAAGGTCAACCAGTGAAAAAGGGGAGGAAGTAAATGCCCGGCCCGGCGATCGACAATAACAAAAGCGCCCCGTAAGGGGCGCCAATAAATCTTCGTGTTCTTCTTCGTGTTTTTCGTGACTTCGTGGTTTCTTCCTTCGTGTTCTTCTTCGTGTCTTATGTGACTTCGTGGTTTCTTCCTACGGGCGGTTGCGGTGGATGAGGCGGGGGAAGGGGATGGTCTCCCGCACATGGTCGAGCCCGCAGATCCATGACACCGTACGTTCGACGCCGAGGCCGAAGCCGGCGTGCGGCACGCTGCCGTAGCGGCGCAAGTCGAGGAACCATTCGAACACTTCCTTCGGCAGGTTGTGCTCGGCGATGCGTTCGAGCAGGAAGTCGAGATTGTCCTCGCGTTGCGAACCACCGACGATCTCGCCGTAACCCTCGGGTGCGAGCACGTCCATGGCCAGCGCCTTGGTTTCGTCCTCGGGATCACGCTTCATGTAGAAGGCTTTCACCGCGGAGGGATAGCGGTGCACGATCACCGGCCGGTCGAAGTACCAGGTGAGCAGGGTCTCGTCGCTGCCGCCGAGGTCGCCGCCATGCTCGAAGTTGCGCGCGGACTCTTTCCACTTCGGCAGGTTGCGCTGCAGTTCCTCGAGTTCGGCCAGGCGGTTGTTGATCTGGATCTCCCGCGCGTCGAACTTCTTCCGCTGCCATTCCTTCACCTTGCCGTACTGCTCCTTGTTGGAGGCCAGCTCGGCCTTCAGTTCCCCCATTTCCTTTTCCGTCGCGGCGATGCGTTCGTCGACCATCTCCGCGGTGCGGTCGCTGTGCAGCATCTCCACCGCCTCGTCATAGGAGACGCGCGGGAAGGGCGGCACGATGTTCTCGAGCACGGCGGTGTCGCGTTCGAGTTCGGCGAGTTCCGCCCTGCGCTCGGCGAGCACGGTCTGCACGATGTGCGAGATGAAGTCCTCGGCCAGCTTCATGTCGTCGTCGAGGTCGAACCAGGCCATTTCGGGCTCCACCATCCAGAATTCCGTCAGGTGCCGGCGGGTCTTGGATTCCTCGGCGCGGAAGGTCGGACCGAAGACGTAGATCTTGCCCAGGGCCATGGCGCCGGCCTCGCCGTAGAGCTGGCCCGACTGTGTGAGATAGGCCTTGCCGAGCTTGAAGTATTCGGTCTCGAACAGCGTCGAGGTGCCTTCCACCGCGTTGGGGGTGAGGATGGGTGCGTCGAAGAGCACGAAGCCGCGGTCGTCGAAGAAATTCCGGATGGCGCGGATGATCGTGTGGCGGATACGCAGGATGGCCACCTGCCGGCGCGAGCGTATCCAAAGGTGCCGGCGGTCGGCGAGGAATTCGATGCCGTGTTCCTTCGGGGTGATGGGATAGTCCTCGGCGATGGAGACGACGTCCAGCGTGCGCACGTCCATCTCGTATCCGCCCGGGGCGCGCTCGTCGGCGCGGATTGTGCCCGTGACGGTGAAGGAGGATTCCTGCGTGAGGGACTTCGCCCTCGCCCAGTCCTCCTCGCTCAGGTTGTCCTGCGTCGCCACGCACTGGCACAGTCCCGTGCCGTCGCGGAGGATGAGGAACATGATCCGTCCGCCCTCGCGGCCGTTGTAGAGCCAGCCCTTGAGCGTGACTTCCTTGCCGACAAAACCGGCCAGATCCTGAATATAGACGTCAACCATATCTGTGCTGCCGTTGGTGATACGAAACCCCAAGATACGAAAATTCAGCGGGAAGGTAGAGAACAAGGTTGGAGTCCGGGGCGAAGGGGATGGCACCCGGTTCTTGACGATCTGTTTCACCGATGTACCGAATCATGCATAATACACGATAATAATCTCGCCAACTCTTGCACGGGAAGTTTTTTTTTCGTACATTCTCAGCAAGAGATCTTATTCCGACAACATGCAAGAGGTGCCGCCTCCCGCTGTCCGTGTTTCGCCAACCGGACGAGGAGAAACAGGCCTTGTTTGTTTGTTGGTTTCGGTGAATCAGAGACGAGGTGAAGGATGGAGAAACGGGACAGCGCTTGATGCGCATAGAGATGTGGAGGAAGGGATGCCTGATGAGTAGCGATGAACAGTCAATCGTAACAACCCGACGAACTTGAATGGATCCGGTTCCAACCCATCCGTGCGCACTGAATGGAGAATGGTTGGAGCCATGCGTCCGCACACCAAACAACAACCGACCTTACGTACCTGATTTCCGGCTAAGAAAGTCCAGGTGCCGCAAGGCCGGCTTTTCGAGTCAGTGCGACTCAAACCTATAATTGGAGAATTCCATGCAAAACGCAAGGACTTCCGAAACTTTCTATGCCGCCGAGATCAGCCGTCGGCTGCTTCACCGCGAGGTGAGTGCCCGACACAACCGAATCCCATTCGCGGGCGCCGTGACCATCGCACTGTTGGCGCTGTGGGTACTGAGCCCTGTCGTTCTTCACGCCCAGACTGAATGGAAAGATCGCTCCGTCACTGTTGCCATCGAAGACCAGTCCGTTCCATCCATCGCAAGACCCACGCAGGTCGGTTCGACGATCGTCGTCTGGGAGGATGCACGCGACCTGGTCAATGGTCCCGACATCTATATCCAGAAAATGGACGACCAGACCGGTCTTCCGATGTGGATCGAGCCGGACGGCCTGCCCGTTTGCACAGCTTGGGGACCGCAGCGCAACCCGCGCGCGGCCTACGATTCCCTGGGAGGCGTGATCATCGCCTGGGAGGATTATCGCAACGGCTCTGCCGATGTGTACGCCGTGCGTCTCGATGCTGCCACAGGCGCGGTGGATCCCGCCTGGCCGGTCAACGGCGTGGCGGTTTGCGACGTGCAGGCGGCGTGCGAGCACATCCGCATCGTGGGCACGGCCGATGGTGCGTTCATCACCTGGCTCGACAGCCGCAATGCCGTGGGCGGTGTCAACCGGCTCGTGTACGCCCAGTATATGCTCTCCGCGACGGCATCCTGGCCGACGGGTCTGGGCATGGCATGGACGCAGAACGGGATTCCGGTCTCAGTGAGCCCGGGTAGCGATCAGGCGAATCCGGAAATCGCGCGGGATTTCATCTGGCGCCGCGATGCGAATGGGGTCGTCAAGAGCGGCTGCGTCATCGCATACCAGAATCAGGTGTTCCACGGCGGTCAGCCGTTCTGGAACGCCTACGCCACGAATCTCGATGCGAACGGCAATCCAGGCTATGGAGGTACGGATGTCGCGCTCGCATCGATGCCGTCAGAGCAGTTGTATCCAAGGATCGTTTGCGCGGGCGAGGAGGTGACGGCCGACCGGCCGCGAGCCATCGTGGTGTGGCAGGACTCCCGGGAGGACCCGCTCCAGCCACGGTACGACATCATCGCGCAGGTTGTTGATGCTGCGGGGACGGTGCAGAATCCCATGGGCGAAATCATCTGCGACGTTCCGGAAACGCAGCGCCATCCTGTTCCCGCGCTGTGGGAACGGCCATACGATCCGAACACCGGTGCGCCGTATATTCCGTTTGTTACCCTAGCCTGGGAGGATCTTCGTGATAATCCGATCATGGGATCCGATATTTATGCCGGGCAGTTCGATGCACGCAACCTGCCGCTGACCAATCCCGGCCAGACCGGCGGGGATGTGATCACGCAGGCGGCAGCGGATCAGGATCAGGTAGCTATCGACATGATACCCCACACAAGAACCGCGTACATCGCATGGCGGCATGCTCTGGGGAATCCGCAGGAGACAAATATTCACTATCAGGAATTGGATGTCCGCTGGTGGCAATACGGAAAACCGCTCGGCGGTTGGCCGGTGACCGAGGCGAAGGACGACCAGCAGCTACCACAGGTCGCGGGCGCGGTTTTGGTGTGGGAGGATAACCGCCGGCAACCCATACATAACGACATCCGGTATGACAGGGACATTTACTGTCAGACTCCCGGAGAGTGCGTCGGACCGACCGCCATGGACTGGCGCGATATCCACGCGGATGTCCGGCAGGAAGGGGATGCGGCGCATCATCGATTCACGACGGACGCGGACTTCAACACTTACATCGTCTGGCAGAAAAGCACCAACGATCCGACCAGGCAAGATGTGTATGTACAGAAAATCGATGCCACGGGTGTGTCCCGTTGGACAAACGGTGGAATCAAGCTGAACACGGTGGATTACGCGCAGCATCCCGAGGTCGCCATCAGCGACGTCGGAGGTGGCGCGCAGGTAGTCTGGCAACAGTCGGATCCCGGCACGGGAACCGAAGAAATGTGGTATGCCAAAATCGATCCTGTGGGAGAATTCGACATCTTCCCTGAACATTTGGACGACCCGAACATAACACAAAGTGTTACGCACCCGATGATCGCCTATTCTGACTATATCGTCGATCCTGGCGGTTACCAAGGCAAAGCGCCCATCACCTCCGAGTATTCGGCCTATTTCGGCTGCACGGTCGGGGATGATCTATATATTGGGGTTCGTACAACGAGACAATCGGACCCGGAATTCTGGTCTGTTACCAATACCCAATTCCCTGGTAATTGGGAACATATCGAGAAAATGGTGTCGCCTCCCGGGCAGCATCTGTATCTGGTCGGGACGGGAGACGATCCGGCGTTCGGAAAGAAATACTGCATCGTTCAAGGACGCTTTCGAGATACAGATCCACAAAAACTGGATTTCGGTATCAAGTCCTTCGGCGCCTGGGTAGATTTCGGCGGAATCGACATCGCCCTCGACGAGCACGTTACCGGAAACAGCCACGATGCCATCGTGGTTGTCGCTCTCTCGAATTATCCCCAATGGGGGGCGTGGCTCTATGCACACTGGGCAAGCGCCTTTTATACGTCAATCGGATCAGCGGATGTGCTGATCGGTGCGCCGCAGGGCAATTCCCGCTTTTCGCATCCACGGCTTTCGCCCGATGACCTCAGGGGACAGAATACCTACGGCGGCATGCTGCTCGCCTGGGATTACGAATTCCCGACGACCTCCGGACAGCGACACATGGTTGTGACGGATAAAATCACCTATGCGACAGGTTCATATCCACCGCAGATTTCGCGCTGCGATCCGTTCCTTCCTGCCATCATGGTGACGAGCCAACAATATGGCTGGCCGACGAATCCGGATATCGCCCGGATCAACGCGCCGAATGGAGTGGACACGCTGGCGTTTGTCGCCTGGGAAGGGATCACGGAGAGTTGCGCGCCGGTGCGTCCGCGCGAAATCGTCGGGCAATGGGTGGCGTACAATTACTTCCCCGGGCCGCAGCGTGGTCCACAGTGGCCCGCAGAGAAACAGATCTCGCCGGGACCCGGGCTGTACACGCAATCATCTCCGCTCGTGCAGACTTCGGATGCGAACACGATCCAGGTGTACTGGCTCGACGGACGTAGCGGCGAGGACCTCGTGATGGGCACCCGCCTCTGGAGTGCTCCGAACAATGTGATCGAGTGGGCGAAGGATCGGGAACAGCAAGCGATTGCTCTTCCGAACGGGCATGCTCTTGGGGAGACCTATCCCAATCCGCTCTCCCTGACGTCGGGGTCTGTCTCTCATATCGTGATCGAAGTCGAGAACGATCAGGCCGTCGACCTCACGCTTCATGACATGCTCGGCAGGGTTGTTGGCGTTCTGCATCAGGGACCCCTCCCGGCCGGTCGGCATGTCCTGCGCTTCGATCCCTACGGGCTGCGTCCGGGCTCGTATTATTACACATTGCGTGCGCCCGGCCAAATCGCCACGCGCGGACTCGTTGTTGTGCGCTAAGATGATCACGAACGTGTCTGCTCCCGGCGATGCCGGGAGCAGACACCGGTTTTCCCAGGCAATCAGACATCGAATCGGAGCTATTTCGCCATGATGATATATAAACTTTTACTCTGTCTGCTTTTCCTGACGGGCGTTTCATTCGCCGGCGGTTTTGATATCGGCAGGGATCAGGTCCCGCCGACATTCATCAGGAATGAGGGACAATGGGACCGATCGGTGCGGTATGCCATGCTGAACGGGAGCAGCGCGCTCTGGTTTCTCGATGACGGCCTCGTCATCACGCGACCGCGAACAGGGCTCGATCTGCCGTTGGAATCCCCCAATGCAGGGGTGGGATCACAGAGTGCGGGAATCGAGGTCATCCGCCTGCGGTATCGGAATGCGTCGACCCGCCTCCGGCTGCGGGCGACGGATACCGCTAGGGCCGTCTCGCATTTCTATCTCGGAGCGGACAGCGCATCATGGCGCGAGCACGTGTCGAACCATCACGGTCTCCGATATGAAAACGTCTGGGACGGTGTCGACATCGAGTTCGATGCCGAGGGCGGAACGGCGGAGGCGGGATGGAAGGAAATCGTGCCGGACGGATCCGCTGGTCCATCAGTACGAATCCGTGACCGCCGCCTCGCCTCCCCGGCACGGGGTGGATACGAAGTCACGCGTGATGGAGTGTCAACGGTGTCGCTGTACGATTCGCTTCCGCTCGCCACGTTTATGAGTTTCATTGGTCCGGGAGGGAGGCAAATGGCGGATGCCGATGAGGGCTATGTGTATTTATTTGGGCACGCTCCCCATGACTTTCCGCTCCATGGCGCCTGGCACAGTCCAACCGTTCCAGGTCAGGACTATAGCGGTGTTGTGAAGTACGATCCAACGTCTCGGAATGTGGTATACAGCACGTACTTCGGACCGAGCCGAGGAAGTACAGGAACGATGCGGCTATTAAACGTCTGGAATGAAAAAGTCCATGTCTTCTGTGGAGCGCAGTTCGGATTCCCTGTGAACCGCTCCCTGCCCGGATCGATTCCGCCGACAGACTCGAATGACTACAAGAGCGCAGTTTTTGTACTCGATGCATCTGGCCGGATGGAGGCATCCAGTTTTATTGGAGGGCCTGGTAAGATCGCACCCATTACAATCCATAGAAGGGGGGAGGAATTGTATTTGCTTGGCATTGCCGAAGGGGACAGCCTTGCCGCGATCACGGGAGATGCAATAGAAAAAACAGCGTTCTTTGATCCGGGGCGTTCGCTGGTATTTGGCATCATCTCGGCAAATCTGGACTCCACGAAATATCTGTCCTATCTCTGTCCTTTACGGGAGAAACGCGGTCCATCGATTCTTTTTGGAGGTAGCACGCCTGAGATGCATGTGGATGATAGTGACGGCAGTATGGTGTTTGTCATCCCCACGAGTATCATCGGGGAATACGACGCGCCGATACGTCGACCGATTGTGCCAACGGAAACCATTGCCGGGAAAGCCGGCGTCTATGTCGCGAAATTCTCGCGCACGGCCAACGACTACGAGTACGCAACCTGGTATGGGCTTGCGGACCGGGGCTTCTGGCATGGGGAGTCACACCTGAGAGACAACGGCGACCTGGTTCTCTACGGCGCGACCTATCCGCGAACCGGATCGTTCACACTGCCAGGCGCATGGAAAACCCTCGGAACGGAAATCCCCAATACCAGAGGTGGCGGAAGGGGACTCATGGTCGGGGTAATCGATGCGTCCGGCAGAAGCAAGGGCGGCTTCGATGTGTATCTCGGTCTGCCGTTGTGGACTCCTTCGGCCACCATAGCCGAATCCATGTGCGGGATGCTGCTTTTCTCCGGAAGACTGCGGTGGGATCCTATGAATCCCCCGGAGCCCGGCATGGTTATGCCGCTGCTCAATGCCTTCGATAGCATCAGCATTGCCCACAATGACTATGACATCGATGACCAGTTCCTTCTCGCGATCGATATGGACCGGATGGAGTTTCTCTACTCATCGTACTGGAATCACCCCTTCTGGACACGCATGCAGACCCCGTGGCTTTCATCACGACCGAATGGCTACGTGTTAAGTTCGGATTCCTATCTGCCATACATTCCTCGGACACTGACCCGGACCCCTGACTGGCGGATGCTCGGCAGCACGGCCGAAACGGGGGTGTTCACGGTCGATCTTCGCGTTCCGACGCCGTGCTGGAAACTCTCCTGCACGCTCGGCACCATCGATTCTCTCCGCATCGAACGCGCCAGGGGCTACGGCGAGCCACGGGAGTTCGACGTCACGTTCGAGCTGGTGAATGCAAGCGATGCCATGGGTGCGCGCATCCTCCGCGCAAGCCTCGATGTACCCCCGGGACTTGAATTCGTCGCCGGGGCGTCGACGCAGGCGATGCTGCCATCGACCATTGGCGCGGGCATGACCGCGCGTACCGTCTGGACCTTGCGCGTCAACAATCCATCCCTGATCGGGGACACTATCCACATCACATGCAAGGCGTTTTATGTCGATCCGGCCTCGGGCGCGGAATGGCCCGCGGCGGAGGAGTGGTGCGGCCATGACATTCTGGTCAGCAGATACGACGAGGAACACCCGCGCCTCGCCTGCCGCATCGAGGGACCGACCGAGGTCTACTGGACAGGTGATGGCTATTCCGAAACATCAGGAGGGGAGCCGGGTCTGCTCCGGTATCAGGTCACATACGAAAACGTGAGCGACGAGGCGGTAACAGTGGCGTCGTTCCAGCAGTCGTCGGCACAGCATTGCCGGGTAATACGGAATGCGTTCTGGCCCGGCATGGTCCTGCCACCGTCGGGCACGGTCACCTTTCCTATCGATGTGCGGATCGACGCCCTGCGTTTTGACCGTAAGATCACGGTGCGTACCGCCGCCGTGGATGCGTACGGTCTCCCCTGGAGCGACTGCGAGATGCGCACGTTCATTCCAGGCGTTCCCGCCCTGCCCTGCGATGTGGACGGTCCCACGCGTGTCGTATGGAACACCACCCTTGGGACCGTCGAACCCGCGGAGCTTGAGTATATTCTCCAGCTTGATAATCCTCTCGACACGATGCGTGTCGATATACGAACGCAAATCGATTTGTCCGCCGCGCGTCATCTGCTCCCGGCGCCCGGTGATTCCATCACGAGGCCGTCGCTCTCGATTTCGCCAAAATCCGATGTGGTTTTGAACTGGCGAGTGGTCCCGGCCCAACAACCGGCCGTGCCGACGCAGGACACAATCCGTTTTCTCGTTGAGGTGGATGGTATCGTCTCGGTGTGCGAAAAGGTGGTGATCCTTGACGTGATCGATGAGACCTTGCTGTGTACCATCACGATGACGGACAGCATCGATGCGGACCGGATCGTGACACGTGATGCCCTGGAACTCTTGTGCGTCTGGAATAATACCGGGACCGTTCCTGTGGGGATTGATCGCTTCGAACTGCGTGCCCATCCGTCGGGCGGTGTTCTCACCCCGGATCCGCTCATCCGGGCCGGGACCGTACTTGCTCCGGGCGAGGACATCGAACTGAATTGGCGCATCATTCCCCTGGCCCTCCGGAATAGCCGCACCATCCATTTCACTTTGACTGCCTATGGAACGGATGAGAAGATCCTCTCCGCCTGCGAACATCAGACATGGATATCGAGCGTGGACGGTCTGCGCTGCGCCATCACCGCGCCGGACTCGGTGCGTTTCCATCGGGACAGCCTGCGGTACGAACCGGATCCCGTGCCCGTGCACATGGACCTCGCGAATGTGCTCGACACCGGGGAGTCCATGATCGAAGCCGGGATCGACCTCGCCGGCGCACCGCGATTCGTTCTGGCGAATGGTGAGATCGCACTGAAAACGCTCGCGCAACTCGACAGCCATTCGGTGGTGGGCTTCACCTGGCAACTCACGCCGATTGCCGCCGCGACCGACGATACACAGGACATCATGATCCGGTACCGAAGCGCGGAACAGGGCGGCTGGAAGGAATGCAGCACCAGCATTGTGATCCACGCCTGGCCCGAGATCTCCGAGGTGCGCTGCGCGACGGGCGGACACGACTCGCTGGTCGCCGATGCAGCCTACGAGGCCATCGTGCCCGATCCGATCCAGCTCTCCTACACCGCGACGAACACAGGCACGGTTCCGCTCACCGGCTGCACGGCGGCGATTATCCTTCCCCCGGGCTTCGCGCTCACGGGTTCCGACAGTATCCGATCCTTCGGCACCGATGCACCGGGCTCGCTCGCGCCCGGCGAGAGCGCGACGCGGTGGTGGACGGTAACCACCAACGATCAACTCCAGGGCTTCGGCGCGAAGGACATCACATGGCAGTGGTCGAGCGACCAGCAGGGCACAGGCACTGGTTGCACACATACCGTGCAGGTTGTCCCTGATCCTTCATCCGGCATATCGTTCACGCCACTTCGGCTATTCTTCGAGGCGGAACTCGGCGGTGCGCTGCCGGCGGCGCAGACGGTGAAGCTCTGGACAGGCGGCGGGCTCTCGATGCCGTGGACCGCACAGTCCGACGGCTGGTATATCGACATCGATCCCGTCGCCGGCGACCACACGGCAAGCATCGCGGTGCAACCCAACACCACCATGCTGAACAAGGGACTGCATGTGAGCACGCTGACACTCGGCGGTTCAGCCGTGAATCTCCCGAAAGGTATCGTGGTGGATTACCTGATCACCAGCCTGACGGAGGTCAATGAGCAGCCCACGGCGCGCACACTTTCTCTCGGACCGGTGTATCCACATCCCATTCCACTTGCGGGAGAGGCGAGGATCCTGTTGCGAAATACGCAAGGACAACCCCTGCGCGTGTCGCTGTATGACCTGCTCGGCCGCGAGCGCGCGCTGCTGCGCGAGGGGGTGACAACGGATAGCGATGTCCTGTATCTTCGTCCCGCCACGCTGGGCCTCTCACCCGGCAGCTATCTGCTGCGCGTTCTTTCTCCCGAGGGACAGCAGTCAAGGTTGGTGACGGTAGTGAGGTAGGGTCCCTTACCCGGGCTCTACCTCGATGCGGACCGGGAGGCGGAAGCGCTCCTCGAAGAGTTCCTTGCGGCGTCCGGCGCCCCAGAGTTCGATGGCGGGATCGGCCTCGCCCTTGAGGGCGAGGCGGAGGGTGACGGCGCCGTTGTCGCGGCAGGCGCGGATGGCGGCGAAGATGTCCTGGTGCCGGCGGTCGAGGCCGTCGGCGATGCGCAGCAGCGCGGCGAGCGCGATGACGATCGCCCGGTCCTTCTCTCCGAGCCGGGGGAAGCCCTCGTGCTTGGGCTTGGGATGGCTCTTGCGGTGGTAGCGCGCGA
>JAGTUZ010000179.1 GCA_018224415.1 Bacteroidota bacterium
ATCACGACGTTATGGGTCTGTCCGTCGATCACGACCTCGGCCTTGGTGACCATCAGGCGGATCTGCGTAATCTTGCCCGGATCGACATCCTGCCGGCCGAGTTCGATGGATTTCCCGTTGTTCCACTCGAGCAGGTTGATGGTCTGCTCCGTGCCGGACAGCACCACCCAGCCCCCGTTCATGCTGACAGCCACTTCGGAGAAGGTGATGTTGACCGCGTCGTAATCAGCGGGTGCGTCGGTCAGGCTCAGCGACAGCGTGGCCTTGGTCGGGGGATTGTTTGCGTCGTCGTCGCTGCAGGCGGTAAACCCGATCGCCAGCAGAAGAAGGGGAAGCAGGATTGCGGAAAACCGTTTCACGATGTACCTCTCAATGTTTGAAAGTAAGTCCATTACCGTAACTAATTGTCGTTTAATGGATTTGGTGGATTGAGTTCATGCAGCCCACCGCATCTAAACAACGCACATTCTGTATCTACCCATACCAATCTCGTTTCGTTCCATCAGCCATCAGCCATCTGTCATTTGTCATTTGTCATTTGTCATCCTTTGATAACCCCGACCGGCTTGAACTTCGCCACTTTCAGGGTGATTCCGGCATCGTGCATGACATTGACCACATCGGCGACATCCTTGTAGGCATGCGGCATTTCCTCTGCGATGGTGCGGAGGCCCGTGGCCTGGATTTCCACACCACGCTCGTGCAGTTCGCGGATCATGTCGCGGCCCTTGCTTTGTGCCATGGCCTTTTTCCTGCTCATGTGGCGTCCGGCGCCGTGACAGCTGCTGCCAAAGGTGTCCGTCATCGCCCGTTCTGTGCCCACACAGAGGAAGGAATAGCGCCCCATGTCTCCGGGAATCAGCACGGGCTGTCCGACGCCGCGGTATTCGGCGGGAATGTCGGGGTGTCCCGGACCGAAGGCCCGCGTCGCGCCCTTGCGATGCATGCAGACCTCCATCATCTGTCCGTCCACCTCGTGCCTTTCGAATTTCGCAATGTTGTGGCAGATGTCATACACCAGATTGAAACCCGCCTCGCGCTGCGTGATGCCGAGGGTTTCGCAAAACGCCTGCTCGGCAAGAGACATGATGACCTGCCGGTTTGCGAAGGCATAGTTGGCCGCGCAACGCATCGCCCCGATATACGCCTTGCCCTCGCGGCTATCCAGTGGGGCGCAGGCAAGTTGGCGATCCGGTATTTCAATACCGTATTTGCGTGTCGCTTCAAGTGTTACTTTAAGATAGTCATCGCAGATCTGGTATCCGAATCCGCGTGAACCGCAATGAATGAGCACGACGATGCCGCCGGGACGCAGTCCGAACACCTCCGCCGCGGGATGATGGTAGATTTCCTCGACGCGGCCGATTTCCAGGAAATGGTTGCCTGAACCAAGCGTGCCGAGCTGGTCGGCGCCGCGCTGCCAGGGCCGTTCGTCCACGGCCTCGGGATCCGCTTCGGCGAGGACACCTTGTTCCTCGATGCGGTCGAGATGGGCGGCGGAACCGAATCCGCGATCGACGGCCCAGCGAGCGCCGCGAACGGCGACGTCGCGGAGTTCGCTGCGGGAGAGCTTCGGGATGGCCTTTGACGACCCGACGCCGGTGGGCACGTGCTTGAACAGACTGGCCACGAGATGACGGATGCGGGGCAGCACCTGCTCTGCCTGCAGGCCCGTGCCAACGAGGCGGACCCCGCAGTTGATGTCGTACCCCACACCGCCGGGTGAAATGACGCCGCCGTCGCGCCGTGTGGCGCACACGCCGCCGATCGGGAAGCCGTAGCCCCAGTGGATGTCGGGCATGGCGAGGGAATATTTGACAATGCCCGGCAGATGCGCCACGTTGGCGACCTGCTCGAGGCTTTTATCCTCCTGGATGCGCTGCATCATTTCGCGAGAGGCATACACCCGTCCTGGCACGCGCATACCGCCCGTTTTCGGGATTTCCCAGAGGTTTTCGTTGATCTGTTTCACTTGCATCGCAGTACTCCATCTTCCATCCGCCTTTCCGCCTTTCCGCCTCACCGCCTTTCCGCCTTTCCGTCTTTCCGCCTCACCGCCTTTCCGCCTCTCACTCAAAACGGCGCGCTGGTGCGCGCCGCCCCCAGGCTATGCTTCCACCTTGCCGACTCACGTATCGAATACGACCTCGGCGACAAAGCCTTCCTCGTCGCGATCGACACGCAGACCGTGCCAGGTGACGGCCTTGATTTCCGTGGCATCGCGGGCGATGGTGTCGGTGAGGGGAACGACGCCGACACGCGCGCGGAGACCGTGGGCGTCGATGCGCTCGAGAACAAAGGAAACCGGCACGAGGCGTTCGGCGGCGACCAGGAAAATCAGTTCGGAAAGCCAGTCGCGGAGCAGCGCATCGAGCGCTTCGGCCCCGATGTCCACCGTGCGCTCCGTCTGCGCCGAGATGCCGGGGAGGGGACCGGTCATCAGCTGCATCATCCCACCCGCGGCGTGACGGAACAGCAGGTCGAGCGTCGCGCCGCGCACGCGCATGGCGAGGTCGGCGGTGTGGTCGAGTTCTTCGAATTCCGGTTGCATTTCGCGTGTCAGCATTCTGGTGATGGGGTCCGTCCGGTAATATACAGGCAATGGCACGCAGAGTCGAGGGCGCGAAACATTTTATGCAGAAGGCAGCAGGCGGAGGAGAGAGTAGAGGATGATAGTGTCCGCGATATTTATTACATTTCAAGATGTGATTTTCGACCCTTGGAATTCCCGAACATCATATATGTTTATGTCTCAAAGAAGAGGAACAGCATGAAGACGATGCTACGCACTTTCCTTCGTTCCATCGCCATCGTGTCGACCGTGGCGCTGCTTGCGGGCTGCGGCTCGAGCGGTGAGCTGTCGTCGTATGACGCGGTGAAACAGGCGAAGCTCGAACAGGTCCGCGCCGGCAAATTCGACAGCGGCCGGATGTGGACCTTCGAAGCCGCACCGGTGGACTACTTCCAGGAAACCTACAATTTCACGGCGACGCAGGAGTGGCTCGATGACGTGCGTTTGTCGTCCCTGCGCATGAGCACGGGCTGCTCGGCCTCGTTTGTCAGCGGCGACGGACTGGTGATGACAAACCACCACTGCGCCCGGGGGACCTTCGCAAGCGTGCAGAAGGAAGGCGAGAACCTGCTCAAGACGGGGTTTTTCGCAGAGACACTTGAAGACGAACGCAAGATTCCCGACGTGTATTTCGAGCAGCTTCGTTCGATCCGCGACGTGACTCCGGAAATCCATGCCGCCATGGACGCGGCGCAGACCGACGAGGATCGCCTGAAGGCGCGGGACAACGCAATCAAGGAGATCCAGGAGCGGGCCGAGAAGGACAGCGGACTGCGCGCGCAGGTAGTGAGACTGTATGATGGCGGACGCTTCTCGCTCTATCTTTTCAAGCGCTTCAGCGACGTTCGTCTCGTGCTCGCACCCGAACTGGGCATCGCCCATTTCGGCGGCGACCATGACAACTTCACGTATCCGCGCTACTGTCTGGATTTCACCTTCGTGCGTCTGTATGACGACGACGGCAAGCCCTACAATCCCGACAACTTCTTCAATTGGAGCAAGGCCGGAGCGAAGGACGGCGAAGCGGTGTTTGTTGTCGGCAATCCCGGCAGCACCAGCCGCCTGAGTACGGCCGACCAACTCGCGTACTATCGCGACGTACAGTATCCGTATATCTCGAATCTGCTCAACGACCGCATGGAAGTCCTGCTGCTGTATGTCGAACAGCATCCCGAGAAGAAGGATGAAATGAAAACGCAGATTCTCGGTATTTCCAACGGACAGAAGGCGTACATGGGGCGCCTTTCCGGTTTGCGCGACGATGTGCTGATGCAGCGTCGTCGTGATTTCGACAGGCAGTTCCGCGCCGAGGTCATGAAGCGTCCGGAACTCAAGGAGAAATACGGACACGTGTGGGACGAGATTGCCGATACGCGCGCGAAAATGCGCGAGGTGGCCCCGGACCAGTTCGGCCTGCGCGCGAACGGTCTCGGCATCTCCGTGCATTATACCAAGGCGGGACAGCTTGCTGCTTTCGCAAGCCAGATGCAGAAATCAGAGGAAGATCGCGCCGAGCAGTTCAAGGGCAATAAGCTCGATCTGATGAAGCGCGCGATCGCCAAGGGCGTCAGCACCGACACGGATCTCGAACTGCTCACGCTCGAGCGCCAACTGAAAACCATGGTAGGCCAGCTCGGTAAGGATGACCCCGTCGTCGAGATGCTCATGAAGGGCAAGAACTGCCAGGACGCCGCCAGGGCGCTGCTCGCGTCGACGATACTCAACGACTCCGCCAAGGTCGCGGCCCTGGTCGAAGGCGCTCCGGAATCCATCCTCGCAAGCAGGGATCCCTTCATCGCAGCTGCAGTCATGGCACAGCCGCGTCTCGAGGCCGCCACGGAAGTGTCGCGCGAGACGAGTGCACGCGACGAGGTGAACCGCAGTCTGCTCGGTCGTGCGCTGTACGACGTGTACGGCACCGCCATTCCGCCCGATGCCACGTTCTCCCTGCGCATCGCCGACGGTGTGGTCAAGGGCTTTGATTACAACGGTACCAAGGCGCCGGCCTTCACGACCTTCTACGGACTCTACGACCGGTACCACTCGAATCCCGGCTCCGAGGACTGGGATCTTCCCGCACGCTGGAAGACGCCGCCCGCGGGTCTGGACCTCTCGACGCCCATGGACATTGTCTCCACAAACGATATCATCGGCGGGAATTCCGGCAGTCCGATGATCAACATCGAACGCGAGGTCGTCGGCCTGGTCTTCGACGGCAACATCGAAAGCCTGCCCGGCGATTTCATTTTCGCAGAGGATGCGGGCAATCGTACAGTCTCTGTGCATTCCGCCGGTATTCTCGAGGCCGTGCGCCATGCGTTCAATGCCGAGCGCGTTGCCCGCGAACTCGAGCGCGGCAGACTGCCCGCCGTCGACTGAGCGAACGCAGCACACGTACACGGTCCGTTTCGATTCTGTGGCCACCATTTCCCGGTGGCCACATTTTTATTTTGTGAAACGCAACCAGCCGGCCTCCGGACCGTATATAAGAGGATGGAGCGGTCCGAACATTTCACCCCTCTCAAGCGCTCTCCTCCCGGGGCCCTGTCCTGCCATGCCCCATTCCCTCGTTCCTGATATGATGGAAATTTCTTACCTTTCTCTATTATACCCCCCAAAGGGAAGGCCAACCGAACTACCTTTACCATTTTCAGGACAATTGCTTATGCGAACCATGATTCAGAAGGGGATGCTCGTTCTCTTCGTCGCCATGCTTTTTGCGGGCTGCAGCAGCACGCAGGAACTGACGCCGTATCAGAAGGCGAAGCAGGAAAAACTCGAAAGTATCGAAGCGCAGCGCTTCGACAATGGTCGGATGTGGACCTTTGACTATCCGCCCCTGGAGTATTTCAAGGACGAGTACAACTTCAATGCCGACGAGCAGTGGATGAATGACGTGCGCATGTCCGCACTTCGCTTCGCCACCTGGTGTTCCGCCTCCTTCGTCAGTGCCGACGGCTTGGTGATGACCAACCATCACTGTGGTCGCGACCCCGTCGATCAGGTTTCGCAGGAAGGCGAGAATCTGGGAGTGAACGGCTTCATCGCCCACACGCTCGAGGACGAGCGCAAGGTCGACGGGCTGTTCGTCGAACAGCTGGTCGAGATCCGGGATGTCACTGCGGAAGTGATCGTCGCGATGGACGCCGCCGACACCGACGAGGCACGTCTCGCTGCCCGCGACAAAAAAATCGCCGAACTCGAGGAGAGCATCTCCGCGGAGACGGGCAACCGCTGCCAGCTCGTCACGTTCTTCAACGGCGGAAAGTATTCCGCATACGTCTACAAGCGCTATGACGACATCCGTCTCGTGTTTTCACCCGAGCTTTCGCTTGGGTTCTTTGGCGGAGACGACGACAACTTCACCTATCCGCGGTATACCCTCGACTGCAATTTCTTCCGGGTGTACGACGAAGAGGGCAAGCCGCTGAAAACCGACCACTTCTACAAATGGAGCGCCAACGGTGCCGCCGAAGACGAACTCGTGTTCACCGTCGGCAATCCGGGCAGCACCAGTCGCCTCAGCACGTCGGCCCAGCTCGAATTCAATCGCGACGTGCAGTTCCCGTGGATCTCGAATCTGCTCGATGACTATGTCGACGTGCTCAAGCAGTACATGAAGCTGCATCCCGAGCAGAAGGAAGAAATGACCAACCAGCTCTTCAGCATCGCCAACTCGCAGAAGGCGTATCGTGGACAGCTCGACGGACTCGAAAATGATGTGCTGATGCAGCGTCGCAAGGACTTCGACAGCAAGTTCCGCGCACAGATCATGGCCAAGCCCGCGCTCGCCTCGAAGTATGGACACCTCTGGGACGAGATCGCCGACGCCCGCCAGAAAGTGCGCGACGTCGCGCCGGACCTGCTTTCGCTTCGCTTCGAAGTACTCGGCGCTCCGGTGTATCTGAATCAGGCGATGAGTCTGGTCCGCCTGACCGATGAACTGAAGAAATCTGAAGAAGATCGCGGCAATCCCTACAAGGGCAAGGCGCTCGAACTGACGATGCGCTCCCTGCGGAAGTTCCGTCCCGCCGACATGGATATGGAGCGTCTGACGCTTTCGAAGAAATTGCTTATGATGAAGCGTTTGCTCGGTGAGGACGATCCGATTGTGCGCACCGCGCTTCGTGGCCAGAACTACATGGACGCCGCCCAGCGGATGCTGGATGCGTCCATTCTTGCCGACTCCACCAGGTTCGAAGCCTTCGCGGCAGGCATTCCGGAATCCATTTCCTCGACGAATGATCCGTTCATCGCCGTCGCGCGTTTGGCAGTTCCGCGCCTCAAAGAGGCCGCCGAGGTGGCAAACGACGTGCGCGCGCGAGACCAGGTCAACAACACACTGCTCGGTCGTGCCCTGTTTGAGATTTACGGCACGTCGATTCCGCCAGATGCGACCTTCACCCTCCGCATCAGCGACGGCATCGTCAAGGGCTATCCCTACAACGGGACGAAGGCACCGCCGTTCACGACCTTCTACGGCATGTACGATCGTCACTATTCCTTCGCCGGTGACGAACAGTGGGCGCTGCCCGAGCGCTGGCTGAATCCACCTGCGGCCTTCGACCTGAAGACGCCGCTGAATTTCAGTTCGACCAACGACATCATCGGAGGCAACTCCGGTAGTCCCCTCATCAACCGCAACAAGGAAGTTGTTGGCCTCGCGTTCGACGGCAACATCGAGAGCCTCCCGGGCGAGTTTATTTTTGCGCCGGAGATGGGCAACCGCACGGTCTCGGTGCATTCCTCCGCCATGATCGAGGCGATCAACCACATTTACAAGCTCGATCGCCTGGCGAAGGAACTCCGCGCCGGTCGCATCGTCGAATGATCCCGGCCCGCACGGGCCCATGGAAAACGGAAAACCCCGTCAGCCGGAAGCTGGCGGGGTTTTCTCGTATGTTCCTGTCCGATATTCCTGTCGCAACCCGGAGCGATGATGTCCGGGCGGGAGCGGGGGAGACTACTGCATCGCGAGATTGCGCTCCTCGGCGAAGGCGCGTCCGGCACGGAGGGCCGCGACGTTCTGCGTCACGACGGCCTCGCCCTTGCGGCTGAAGATCGTCTCGATGGCGTGCTCGAACTCGGAAAGCTCGAAGGGGAGGAAGGGAGAGGAGGCGCCGAGGATGACGATGTTCATCGAGCGGCCCGTCGCCACTTCGCGTGCGAGCTTGTCTGCATCGATGAGGATGCTGCGCGGAAGCTCCTCGATTTGCTTCCACACAAGTTCGAAGTCCGGGTAATTGGGGATGTTAACGAAAGGTTTCTTGTTGGCGATCAGCCAGCCGTCAGGAGCGAGGAAGGATGTATAGCGCAGGGATTCCATTGGCTCGATGGAGATGATCAGGTCCGCGCGTCCTTCGGGAATGAGGTCGCTGTGGATCTGCCGGTCGCTGATACGCAGATGCGACTGCACATCGCCGCCGCGCTGGGACATGCCGTGGACTTCGGCTTGCTTGAGCTGCAGTCCGCGTTCGACGGCCGCGAGGCCGATGATGGTTGCGATGGTCAGGATGCCCTGTCCGCCGACACCGGCGAGAATGATGTCACGTTTCATGCGTTCTCCTCCTTCTTCGCTTTCGCTTCCTTGGCCAATTTGATCGAGACAACGGCGGTCTGGATGCACTCGCGTCGTTCGATGATCACCGACACGCCGCGATGGTACAATTCGCGCTTGATCACATCGATGTTCTGCTCGTGGTTTTTGCGCAGCGGTTCGACCACGATGATGTGATCCTCCGGAACGCCGATGCCCTTGCAGATGTCCTCGAGTTTTCCGCGTGCGGAGGAAGTCTGTCCGCCGGTCATGCCCGTGGTCTCGTTGTCGACGATCATCACCGTGATAGGAGTATTCTCGATCACCGCGTCGAGCAGGCCGGTCATGCCGGAATGCGTAAAGGTGGAATCACCGATGACGGCCACGGCAGGGAAGAGCCCGGCATCCGCGGCGCCTTTTGCCATGGTAATCGAGGCGCCCATGTCGACGCAGGTGTTGATGGAATTGAAGGGTTCGAGCGCGCCGAGCGTGTAGCAGCCGATGTCGCTGAACACCCGCCCGGGTTCGAGATCCGAGAGCGCTTCGTTGAGCGCGTTGTAGCTGTCGATGTGCGGACAGCCCTTGCAGAGTTCGGGTGGACGCGGTTGCACGATTTGCGGCTTCTCCATGCCCGGCTGGATTTCCATCGCGAGGGCCTGGGCCACGATATTCGGATTCAATTCTCCGGCCCGGGGAACGACACCGTCCAGCCGTCCGGAGATATTGTACGTGGCGTCCATCAGGCCGCGGATCTGCTCCTCCAGCATCGGGGCGCCTTCTTCGAGCACGAGTACGCGCTCGCAGTTGTCGAGCATACGCTTGACCATCGTGCGCGGAACGGGATACTGACCGATCTTCAGCACGGGATGCGGACAGCCATCGGGATAATTTTCCATCAGGTAGTTGTAGCCGATGCCGCATGCGATGATGCCCAGCGAACGGTTGTCGGCATCCTCGTAGGCGTTCAGGGGCGACTGTTCCGATTCCTCTTCGAAGGCCGCCTGCTTGCCGAGCAGGGACTGGTAATTCCTCCGGGCGATGGAAGGCAGAAGCACGAACTGCCGCTTGTCCGCAGGCAGTGTCAGCTCGTTCTCCGCCCGCGGTTCACCGAGTTCGACACCGGCACGCGAATGTGCGAGTCGCGTGGTGATGCGGATCATTACGGGTGTGCCGTATTTTTCGGAAAGGTCGAAACCGTACTGCGTGGCGAGATAACATTCCTGCTGGTTCGCAGGCTCGAGCACCGGGACAAGGGCGAATTTTCCGTAAAAGCGCGAATCCTGCTCGTTCTGCGATGAGTGCATCGAAGGATCGTCGGCCACCACGACCAGCAGTCCGCCGTTCGCTCCCGTGATCCCGGCATTGATGAAGCCATCGGCCGCGACGTTCAAGCCGACATGCTTCATGCAGGTCATGACGCGCTTGCCGGCGTAGGACATGCCGAGCGCTGCTTCCATCGCAGTTTTTTCATTCGCGCTCCATAACGAGTGTACGCCTCGTTCGTGCGCCTCTTTCGAGCGCTGGATGTATTCCGTAATTTCCGTGGACGGGGTACCGGGGTAGGCATACACCCCGGAGAGACCGGCATCGAGGGCGCCTTGCGCGATCGCCTCGTCGCCGAGCAGCAGCATCCGTTTCATGTGCAATCCTTTTTTTGAATACATTCGGTGGTCATGGAATCGGCAGGAAACCGCCAACATCACATCGATTTAAAGATAATACCGATATGTCTTTTTTCCTACCACGTTCAGTGACCGACACGGCGCGGTGAAGCAGAAAACACGCTGATGCGGGACGAATCCCTCACCGATATCGATTCCGAATGTTTCGCTAACAAGATCCTAACAGTGATATCGCCATATTTACGGATGATGAGGTTCACACCATTTACCCTGCGGAACGCATGAAAGAAACGATACTGATCGTCGAGGACGAAGAAGAAATTCTGGAACTCGTTGCTTACAATCTCACCCGCGAAGGTTATACCGTGCGCACGGTGACAACGGGGGAGGACGCGCTCAAGGAAGTGCACCGCCAACCGCCGGATCTCATGCTGCTTGACCTGATGCTCCCCGGTGTCGATGGGCTTGAAGTGTGCAGGAAGGTCAAGGCGGATTCGGTATCGCGGGATCTTCCCGTGATCATGCTCACGGCGAAGAGCGAGGAGGCGGATATCGTCACGGGTCTCGAACTCGGAGCGGACGACTACATTACCAAACCCTTCAGCCGCCGTGTCCTGCTCGCCCGCGTCAAGGCCGTGCTGCGTCGCCATTCAGACGCCGTACCGGTGGATGAAAACACCCTCGTCACTATTCACGAACTCACGATCAATCCTGGGCGCCACGAGGTGCTGTTCAACGGAGAGGCCATCAGCCTGACGCTGACGGAATTCCGCGTGCTGCATTTTCTCGCCGGCCGGCCGGGATGGGTGTTCACTCGTTCGCAAATCGTCGAGGCCGTGCGTGGGGACGGCTACCCGGTGACCGACCGCTCGGTGGACGTGCAGATCGTCGGGTTGCGGAAAAAACTGGGCGATGCCGGCCGCTACATCGAGACCGTACGCGGCGTCGGGTATCGCTTCGTGGAGTAACCTATGCGGAAGAAAAAGCTGTTCTGGCAGCTTTATGTTTCGAATTTCCTCGTGATCCTTCTGGCCCTTTTCGCTTTTTCCCTGCTGACATCCTTTTCATTCAAGAACATTCTATTGGACCAGGTTTCCGAGGATCTGATCGCCCGTGCGGCGATCATGCGCAACGACGTGCTTCGCGTCTGGCGTCAGGGCGACATCGCCTCCCTGCGCCGGCATTGCAGCGTTTTGGGTCGTGAGTCGCAGACGCGCATTACACTGATCCGCGCCGACGGACTGGTGCTCGTTGACACCTGGCACGACCCGGGGACCATGGACAACCATCGGAACCGTCCTGAAGTGCGTCCGGCGCTGGAGGGACGCCGTGCGACATTCACCCGCTACAGCAATACGATCGAGATGAACACGATGTACGCAGCCATCCCGCTGCGGGAGGGCGAGCGCGTGACGGGCGTGCTGCGCACTGCCGTCCTCCTCGAAACGGTTGAAGACAGCATCGCCGGCCTGCAACTGCAGATCGTGCTCGGCGGCTTTGTGATCGCACTGTTCGCCGGCGTGATGAGCTATCTTATCTCCCGCCGCATCCGTCGTCCGATCGACGCCCTCAAACAGGGCGCCCGGCGCTTCGCCGACGGAGATCTCGATTTCCGCATGCCCGTGCCGAATTCCGAGGAGCTGAGCGATCTCGCCGTGGTCATGAACACCATGGCCGCGCAGCTCCAGCAGCGCCTCCTGCAGATCACACAACAGCACAGCGAGCAGGACGCGGTGCTCTCCAGCATGCTTGAAGGCGTGATCGCCTTTGACATGGACGAGCGCCTGATCAATGTCAACCGTTCCGGAGCACGCCTGCTGCGCATCGATCTCGAAAAGGCGCGCGGCAAGACCATCCAGGAAGTCGTGCGCAATATCGGCCTGCAGCGTTTCGTCGAGGACACGCTTGCCAGCGGGGAAGCGCGCGAGGGGTACATCACGCTTGTCGATGACGTCGAACGTTTCCTGCAGGTGCATGGGAGCATTCTCCGCGACGCTCAACGGGAGCCCATCGGTGTCGTGGTAGTGATGAACGACTACACGGCGCTGCGCAATCTCGAAAACGTCCGGCGGGAGTTCGTCGCGAACGTCTCGCATGAACTCAAGACCCCGATCACCAGCATCAAGGGGTTTGTCGAGACCCTGCTCGACGGGGCCATCAACGACAGGGAGGATGCGGTTCGTTTCCTCGGCATCGTCTCCCGCCAGGCCGACCGTCTCAACGCGATCATCGAGGACCTGCTCAGCCTCTCCCGCATCGAACAGGGAAGCGAACAGGAACAGATCGAGCTTACGACCGGATCCGTCTTCGATGTGCTGCAATCCGCGATGCAGGCCTGCCAGGTCGAGGCAGAAGCGAAAGGCATCGGGCTGCGGATCGACTGCGCGATGGAGCTCCGCGCGGTCATGAACGCCCCGCTGCTCGAGCAGGCCGTCGTGAATCTGATCAACAATGCCATCAAATACAGCGACACCGGTCTGTCCGTGCGCATCAGCGGCGAGGCGATCGACGGCGGGCAGGTCGGCATTGCAGTGCGGGACGAGGGCTACGGCATAGAGCCCGAGCATTTGCCACGACTGTTCGAGCGCTTCTATCGCATCGACAAGGCACGTAGTCGCACGATGGGCGGAACCGGTCTGGGACTGGCGATCGTCAAGCATATCGTCCAGGCGCATCACGGAAGCATCGACGTGCAGAGCGTACCCGGAAAGGGCAGCACCTTTAGCATCGTGCTTCCCGGCATCGCCGGGCACACCGCGACAGACGTCCCATCGTGGGACGCAGTCGCGGGCACGGACCCCCGGGAGGAATAATGGATACTGTCGTCCGCAATACAGAGCACCTCCGGCGCAAGCTGCTCCGTCTCTGTGCGATGGTGGAAGAGAACGCCCGCCGCGCGGTCCTCGCCTTTCGTTCGCGCGACAGGTACGCGGCCGTGGAGATCATCAAAGCGGACGAGGACGTGAACCTTATGGAAATTGCGATCGAGGAGAACTGCATCTCCCTGCTGAACGCTGCATCCCGCGACGTGGAGGACACGCGACTCATCGTCGCCGCACTCAGGATCAACAGCGATCTCGAGCGCATCGGCGATCTTGCAACGAACATTGCCCGTCGTGTGCTGCACATGGGGCAATCCGAACAGGTGCTCATCCCGCAGGAATTGTCGACCCTTGCGAACAGAACGCTGGAAATGCTCTCGAACGCGCTCGACGCCTTCGTCGATCTCGATACGGAAATGGCGCAACGGGTCTGTGAACGGGATCAGGAGGTCGACCGTCTCAACAGGCAGATGTACGATCTCGTGCAGGAGCGCATTCTCGCCGATCCGGCCCAGACCGAAAAACTCATCAGTTATCTGAGCGTCTCGCGCTATCTCGAGCGCATTGCCGATTACGCAACCAACATCGCGGAAAACGTGGTATTCATTTCCGAAGGCAATATCATCAGGCATCGCAACGGAGATGTTTTTCCCCCCGCGCCTTGATTGCGTCACAGGATAAAATCCATTCAACTTAATCTCTACGGTACCATGGAACTCTTCGTCGTCATTCTCGTCATCCTGCTCGTCGCCGCTGTCATCGACCTGATGGTCGGCGTTGCCAATGACGCAGTCAACTTCCTCAACTCCGCCGTCGGGTCGAAGGTCGCCTCGCGTATGGTGATCATGATCATCGCATCTCTCGGCATCGTCGTGGGCGTGACGTTCTCGAGCGGACTGATGGAAGTCGCCCGCTCGGGGATATTCAATCCGCAGATGCTCACCTTCCCCGAGGTGATGTTCATCTTCGTTGCGACCATGCTTACGGACGTGATCCTGCTCGATTTCTACAACACCTTCGGACTCCCGACATCGACCACCGTTTCGCTGGTGTTCGAACTGCTCGGATCCGCATTCGCTATCTCGTTCATCAAGGTGGTGCAGATGGGCGGAGGCGTGAGCGAGGCATTGGCCTATATCAACACCGGCAGCGTGCTCAAGATCATATTCGGCATCGTCTCGTCGGTGGTTGTCGCGTTTGTCGCCGGATCGCTTGTGCAGTACCTCTCGCGCATGCTTTTTACCTTCGACATGGAACGGCGCATCAAACGCTATGGCGCCATCTGGGGCGGATTCGCTCTCGCGGCGCTTTCGTATTTCCTGATGGTGAAGGGAGCAAAGGGTGCCTCCTTCCTGAGCGCGGATCAAGCCGCATGGCTCAAATACAACGCGCTTGCGATTGCAGCTATCTCCTGGGCGGGGTGGACGCTGATCCTTCTGCTGTCGCAATGGACGATGAAGATCAACGTCTTCAAACCTGTCGTGCTGGCGGGGACATTCGCCCTGGCCATGGCCTTCGCGGCGAACGATCTCGTGAACTTCATCGGCGCGCCACTGGCGGGCCTCGCATCGTTTAATTTCGCGAAGCTTTCCGCCGACCCGATGGGCATGACCATGGAAGCGCTGGGCGAACCCGTCCGCGCAAACACTTACATCCTGCTGCTGGCCGGAGCCATCATGGCCGCCACGTTGTGGTTGAATAAAAAGGCGCGTACGGTCACGGCAACCTCGGTCAATCTCGGACGCCAGAGCGAGGGCTTCGAACGATTCGAATCCATCGCTCCGGCCCGGGCGATTGTGCGTTTCGTTCTGGTGATCTTCAGCTTTTTTGTCTGGATCACTCCGGACACCCTGCGTACGAGGATCTCCGCGCGCTTCGACACAAGCAAGTTCAAGCCACAGCCGGGGCCCGACGGAGAGTTGCCGGCGTTCGACCTGCTGCGCGCCGCGGTGAACCTGGTTGTGGCGGCACTGCTCGTTTCCTTCGGCACCTCGCTGAAACTCCCGCTTTCGACGACGTATGTGACCTTCATGGTCGCAATGGCCACCGCGCTCCCCGACAGGGCATGGGGGCGCGATTCGGCGGTGTATCGCATTTCCGGCGTGCTCACCGTCATCGGCGGCTGGTTTTTCACCGCCATCGTGGCGGCGACGGTTGCCGCGGTGATCGCGAGTATTATCTATTTCACGGAACTGATCGGACTTATCGCGCTCGCGCTGCTTGCCGGCTTCCTGGTATATCGCTCCATGTACGTGCACAAAAAGAGGGAAAGCGGTTTCAAGGAAAAGGAGAAACGGCTCGCCGGGGTGGGAACGAACATCGACGAGGCGCTTGATGGACTGCGCAGTGAACTGGTTTCGGTGTTCACGACCGTGATCGCGATCGTCGGCAAGTCGCACGAAGGCCTGGCGACGGAAAATCGTGTCATGCTGCGCGAGGCCCGCAAGGAAGCGAAGAACCTCCAGAAAGACGGGAAAGGCATGGCTGCTTCCATCGTGCACACCTCCCGGCTCGACGACGGAGACGACTCCATCGAAAAGAAAACCTATGCCGAAGTCAGCGGCTCCCTGCATCTGCTTCTGCGCGGATTGCGGGCCATGACGGCGCAGTGCTTCGACCACGTCGACAATGGTCACAAGCAACTCAACGAATTGCAGGCAGAGGAACTCGCCCTGATCGTCCGTGAGGTACGCCGACATGTGATGGATCTTGCCGAGAGAATGAACACCTCGGATTTCTCTCTTGCCGAGAGCATGGAAGAGACGAATGAAACGCTGCGCACCCTCATCAGAAAATCCGACAAGCAGCAGCTGAAACGTTCGAAAAAGGAAAAGTATACTTCACGGACGAGTCTGCTGTACCTGGAGCTTCTCACCGAGTACGAGGAGATCGTGTATCATTCCTCGACCATCTACAAGCACTGCCGGAAGTGTTATTCTCCCAACGATCCAGACAGCGCCGTGGAATAAGACGGCCATCACATCCTCCAGTCAGGCCGCGAACGGATGCAGTTACAGGAAAGGGCGGCCGTTGGCCGCCCTTCCTTGTAGAAGTCGGGAGCGTCGGTGACGCCGCCGTATCGTCGGGTGCGAAGGACCCCGACGGGTTTATCAAAACTTGTAGAGCACGCTGAATTTCACCGTCGAGAGCAGGGTGACGTCGTTGTCGTCACGGTCCAGCTCATAGTCGACAACCAGCATGCTCTGCCTGTCGAGGCGATATGCCGCGCCTGCGATCACCCGGGTGGTGACGAGAGACACGACGGCGTCGGGGTCGACGGTGAAGTGATCGTAACGGCCGAACAGGTTGAACGGCAGGTCGCCGAGACGCAGTTCACCGAATGCGGAGTAGCCTTCCTGCGGGATGGCGACATTGTTTTCGTCCACCGCACGTCCTCTCTGGTCGCCTTCGCCCTGGAACCAGGTTGCGGTGAGGACGCAGTGCTTGTGTTCATAGCTCGCGTACCCGACATGCATCGTCCAGTCCGGCGAGAGTGTGGTATTGCCCTTCGCGTACGTGCCCGCGTAGGTGATCTGCAGACCGGAGATGATTCCCGGCAGGGGACGCAGGCTGATGCGTCCCTCGAGGGCCTTGTTGTTGTTGCGTTCGATGGCGTGATAGCCGCCCCCATTGAAAAAACCGATGGAATAGCTGCCGTAGCGGCCGGCCCAGGAAGAGTTCACTGTGCTGCGGTATTCCTTGTCCATCTCGCCCCCGAACGTTCCCTCGATAACCGCTCCGAAATCCGCCGAATTGAGGATATCCTCACGCTCCAGGAACATGTTGCCCAGCACGCGATAGCGGTTGACCTTCTGTTCGAAACCGAGCCACGGACGCTCGATCAGGCCGAATTCCACGGCAGGCGTTGTGATGAAAGCGAGGTCGGGCAGGTCGGCGCGCACGTAACAGTACTTGAGGCGCAGTTCGAGATCGCCTTCTCCGTCGCCGTCACGATCGACCGAGATGTCCGGTGTGATGCGACCGGACAGCCACGGCAGCAGCTGCTTGCGGACGTTGATGTACCCGCGGTTGATGAAGAAATTGCTGTACTGCGTCCCTGCTTCCTTGCCGTTTTCGTAGGCGATGAACCATTCGCCCGAAACCTGCACGGACGCGGGTGCGAGAAGACCGCGGACGAGTTGCTCGAGGGAATCGGGGGCGGTGGGTGTGGCAGCAGCCGGTGCAGGGGAAGCGGAAGCGGATGCGGCGATGGCCAGGTCCGTGCAAAGAAACACGTACACTGCTGCCACGCACAGGACGCGCAGGTGTCGCATGCGGGTAACTCCGTGAGAGTAATGATGGATTGAGCC
>JAGTUZ010000180.1 GCA_018224415.1 Bacteroidota bacterium
ACGGACTGGTTGACGATCTTGAAGTAACCGCCGCCGGCAAGCTTCTTGAACTTGACGATGGCGAAATCGGGCTCGACACCCGTGGTGTCGCAGTCCATGACCAATCCGATCGTGCCGGTCGGCGCAAGCACCGATACCTGCGCGTTGCGATAGCCATGCTGTTCGCCGAGCTGCAGGGCTGCGTCCCAGCTCTCACGCGCGGCCTGAACCAGATTGGCGGGACAAAGCGACTCGTCGATACCGAGCGGCTTGATGGACAGCCCTTCGTACTCGTTCTCGGAAGCAGAATGTGCGGCACGACGATGGTTGCGGATGACACGCAGCATGTGGTCACGGTTGGCCTCGAAACGCGGAAACGCACCGAGGTCACGCGCCATCTCGGCCGAAGTGGCGTAGCTCTCACCTGTCATCACGGCGGTAATGCCGGAGGCCACCGCGCGTCCCTTGTCGCTGTCGTACGGAACACCGGCCACCATGAGCAGGGAACCGAGATTGGCGTAGCCGAGGCCGAGCGTGCGGAACTGATAGCTCTTCAGCGCGACAGACTTGCTGGGGAACTGCGCCATCAGCACGGAAATCTCGAGGGTGACCGTCCACAGCCGCACGGCGTGACGAAAGCGCTCGACCTGGAATTCGTGTTTTTTCTCGTCCCAGAAATACTTGAGGTTGAAGGACGCAAGGTTGCAGGCCGTGTCGTCGAGGAACATGTACTCCGAACAGGGATTCGACGCGTTGATGCGTCCGTCGACCGGACAGGTATGCCATTCGTTGATAGTGGTGTCGTACTGGATGCCGGGATCGGCGGATGCCCAGGCCGAGTAGCTGATGTCCTCCCACAGGTCGCGCGCCCGCAGTGTCTTGGCCACCTCGCCCGTGGTGCGATAGGTGAGCGACCATTGCCCGTCCTTCTCCACAGTCTCGAGAAAGGCGTTGGTCACGCGCACGGTGTTGTTGGAGTTCTGTCCGCTCACCGTGTTGTAGGCCTCGGATTCGTAATGCGCGTCGAACTCGTCGAGGTCGAATACCGTCTTGCCCTGGTCGACGAGCTGCAGCGCGCGATAAATGTAATTGTCGCGCACCCCGGCGCGCCGGGCCTGGATGATGGCCTGGCCGAGCTCACGATTCTTCTCGAAATCGCTGCTGCCTCCGCTGATGGCCTTCTGCATGATGCGATTGAGATGCAGCTTGTTGATGCTGCTTCCCGTCACGAGCGCGGCGACCTTTTCCTCCTCGCGTACCTTCCAGCGTACGAATTCCTCGATATCGGGATGGTCGACGTTGAGCACCACCATCTTGGCGGCGCGGCGCGTGGTACCACCGGACTTGATCGCACCGGCGGCGCGGTCGTTGATCTTGAGAAAGGACATCAGACCCGATGAAATGCCACCGCCCGAAAGGCGCTCGTGGCGTCCGCGGAGATTGCTGAAATTGCTTCCCGTTCCGGATCCGTACTTGAAGATGCGCGCCTCGCGCGTGACCAGATCGAAGATGCCTCCTTCGTTGACCAGATCGTCCTCCACCGACTGGATAAAGCAGGCATGCGGCTGGGGACGGCTGTAGGCGTCTTCCGAAGCTATGACTTCCCCGCTTTCAGGATCGGCATAAAAATGCCCCTGCGAATTGCCGGTGATCCCGTATGCGAAATGCAGTCCGGTGTTGAACCACTGTGGCGAATTCGGCGCCGCCATCTGCTGCAGCAAGGTGAACGCCATCTCGTCGTAGTAGTTCTGCGCATCCTCGGCCGAGTCGAAATACCCGTTCCGCTCGCCCCAGTCACGCCAGCAGCCGACCATGCGGTGCACTACCTGACGGATGCTCCATTCACTGCCGAACACCTGTTTCCCGTGATCGTCCATCTTCGGCGTGCCGTCCTCGTTGAGAAGCGGTACGCCCGCCTTGCGGAAATATTTCTGCGCAAGAATGTCGGTCGCCATCTGCGACCAGTGCGCAGGAACTTCGATGCCATGCAGCTCAAACACCACGCTGCCGTCAGGATTCCGGAGTACGGAGGAACGCTTCGTGTACTCGAAGCAATCGAAAGCGCTCTGACCGGGGTTGGTGAAGCGTCGCGTAATCTTCATATCGGGCGGTATTTTGTATGTGATCGGAAAATGTTCTCGAAGATGACAATCCCTTTCACAGCGGGCTGCAAAAGGGCATATCTAAGATCATAAAAAACAAGAACTTAACATGCTCGCAGGGCGCAAAATCCATCTACCCCGGCTTGTTGGGCCGGGAAAATAATCCGTGCCGGAAAATCGAGAAAACAGGCGCGGAAGGCGCTGTCGAATAGTGGGTTTGAATATACTCCACGTTCGGTTTCCTGTCAAGACGGAGGGCGGCCATTCCTTTAAGAGATAATTTAAAGAAACACCGCAATTGATTGCAACAAAAAAGATTAGCTTTCGAAAAAATTAACGCAAAACTTTAAGACTGAGGGTGTGTGGCAGGGGGCAGCGGGGACGGCGCTCATCGTTCGCTCACAATTATGTGCAATGCGGAGCGTATGGGCAAAAATCCATCCCCAACGAGATGAAAAACGGACACGACCGGGTGAAATCCGCCCTCGGAGAAGCAGATCTGTGAATCCAGAACCGTCCGGTATCCGGCCTTCAAGCGGGCAGGGAGAGGGATCCAAGCAGGGCGGCACGCACGGCGCCGGTCGCTGCGGGCAGGCTGGCGGTGTTCCCCATGAGCCATTCGTTGGCGAGGATGGCAAAGGCGAGCGCCTCCTTGGCATCAGGGTTCACGCCCAGGGCGGTTGTGTTGTCCACGATGGCTTCGGGGAACGCATAACGGAGTCCGTTGGCGATGAAGCGATTGCGCGCGCCGCCACCGGACAACAGCAGCCTGAAGGACGTGTCCGTCGGCAGAAGCGTCCGCAATGCCGTGCTGATGCTGCGTACCGTGCATTCGCTGGCGGTGGCGATCACGTCGGGCACTTCGAGTACGGAGAGTTCACGGGCCACTTCAAGCAGTCCACCGAGATAATCCTCCCCGAAACTCTCGCGACCGGTGGATTTCGGAGGTTTCTGCCGGAAATACGGGTGTTGCAGCATCCACGACAGGAGATCATTGTTGACGGCCCCCATCGAGGCGACGGCGCCATCCTCGTCGTATTCCCGCCCCAGAAATTTCCGCATCAACGCATCGATGAGCATGTTGCCGGGACCGGTGTCGAAAGCCTGTACCTGGTCTGCCTCCGCTCCGCGCGGCAGCCAGGCCAGGTTCGCGATGCCGCCGATGTTCAGCAGCACACGGTGTTCCGCTTCCGAACGGAACAGCAGATAATCGACATACGGAACAAGCGGTGCGCCTTGCCCACCCAATGCCATGTCGCCCGCGCGAAAATCATGCACCACAGGCAGCTGCAGCAGTGTGGCGAGCGTCGGTCCGCTGCCCACCTGCAGTGTCGAACGGATGGCATACCCTGCGATGTCCACCGCCCCGGGAAGATGACGCAGCGTCTGGCCGTGCATCCCCACGAGATCCACGTCCTCGAGCGCCACGCCGCTCTCGCGGCAGAGGTCACGCACCGCGTCGGCGTACACATGCGCCAGGGCGACATGCAGCAGGCAGATGTCGTTGACATTGCTCGAGGCGACCTCGCAATTATTGAAAATACGCTGCTGCAGTTCCTCGGAATACAGGGTTTCCGCAAAATGCAGTTGCTCGACGGCGAGAGAGAGTCCACTGCCACCGATGCGCGCCAGCACCACATCGACCGCGTCGACCGAGGTGCCGGACATGATACCGCAGACGAGACGGAAGGGCTTCGTCACGAGTCGCGTCAGGATGTCGAGCGGAGAGCGCTGCATGGTTTCCGGGCTGGAAATTTGGATTGGTCAGGGAGCAATATGGGAATTCAGAGGGAAAACAGCAATCCTATACGGAAGCGCCAGACCGACAGTTCGCGCAACGCGAAGCCCGCCTCGTCGAGCGTCCTCCCCATCGGCTGCGTGAGACGGACGGCCATCTGCAATGACAAGCCCGTGGAGAGCGGCGCCTCGACGCCGGCTTCTCCTGCGACGGCGATGTGCAGGATTTCTTCTTCATAGTCCCGCGAGGAAGTGCGCCAGCCGTCTTTCTCCGTGAAGCCGGTATGTCTCACGGTGAATTTTCTTCCTTCGTCGGCGAGCAGGGAAACAACCGGACCCACACCGAAATACAGCGGAACAGGGAGATTCTGCAGATGAAACTGCAGCAGCATGGGAAACTCGACGCTGCTGCGGTTTCCGCGGCTGATCTCCACGGCAGGATCCCCGTCGTGCCGTGCCGCCCATTCGTGTTTCCACCACGCGACATCCACCTGCAGACGGAAGGCCGTGCCCAACGGAAACGCGAGACTCACACCGTACACCGCGCCCTGTTCCACCGTGGACTGGAATTCTCCGGTGTAGGGAACAACGGTGTATCGAAGCACGCTGGTCTGCACCCCGGCGTGCGGTCCAAGCCGCAGCGTGGGGAGGACGTCTCCGGGCTTCTCCTGACCGTTCGCAACGGCGAACAACAGGAAGAGCAGCACACCAATTCCTGCCGCTCGCCTGTTCATGGATTCCTCCCGAAGGTGTACAGAAGGGCGAAACGGATTTTCCAACTGCGGGGCGTTTCCCAGGTCAGCAGCGGATCGTCGAGCATCGGCGTCAGTTCATGCATGTACCCCACCCCCAGCAGTACCGACCACTGTTCGGCAGCCCGGATGTCCAGCCCCGCTTCGGCCATCGCAGCGCCGAACAACTGGTTGAGATTCCGGCGTGAGGACATGGTCGCGGAAAACGGCGGCTCCTCGAGAAAGCGCACTTCCTCGATGGTGACCGAAAGGGCCGAGAGATTCATGCCAAACACCACACCCGCGCCCGCATAGGGAAGAATCAATCCGTCGCGCAGGAACAGATACTTCAGCAGGATCGGGATGGCCAGGTAGTCGACAGGGTCCTGCCGTATGCTGAACTGCACCCCGCCCCTGCGCTGCAGTGTGGCGATGGGGACGTTGCGCTGTCCGTACTGCGGAGCGATTTCCAGCAGTAGCGACGGCGAGATCGGAAAATCGAGAAGCATTCCGAGGAAGCCATTCTGCCGGGCCTCGACATCCAACGTGGAGGACGACCCCGCGGCGTCAGGCCAGGAATAGCTGCTACGCTCGGCGGAAAGCCCGACCTGCACCCCGCCGCGGAACGCTGTAAGGCCCTGGGCGTGAAGGTCCGCAGGCGCCCCCGTCATGAGGAGCAGCGACAGGAATGCCTGGAATAGGGTCCATATGGAGGATGTTTGTTTCATGGAAACCCCAAGATACAACTCCGTAAGGACACTTTTGAGGCGAATCGGTTACTCCGGCGAGGCGAAGCGGTTACTCCGGCGAGGCGAAGCGGTTACTCCGGCGAGGCGAAGCGGTTACTCCGGTCCCGGCGTTTTCAGCAGCAACGGCGGCGCGGGGATACTATTCAGAAAAACCATCACCATCGCTTGACTTTTCGAAATGAAAAGCTTTTATTGCATGCGTCCTCTCACTCTCAATCTCACTTGGCACAATTCTGATGCTGAGGCATCCGTATTGCCTGTCACATATGAAGGAAATCGCTCTAATACGGAGATTTCTGTCTTTTTATGATGTCCGCGCTTCGCGCCGGAGAGCGACGATCCCGTTTTTTGAACAACGCCATCTGAAGTAAAATCGAGAGTACCATTATGTTTCGCCGAGTACTGACTGCCGCCGTCCTTCTCCTGCTGACAAGTCTCCCGCTGCACGCCGGCAATTACATCGTCCGCAACACAGACGACGCGGGATCACACACACTCCGCTGGGCCATTCTCCAGGCCAACGCCACAGCGGGGACGGACATCATCACCTTCGACATTCCGGGAGAGGGGCCGCATGTGCTCATCCCCGCTTCCCCGCTTCCTCCGCTGACCGACGCCGCCGGCGTCATCATCGACGGGCTCTCGCAGAACGGAAGCGGCATCGGCAGCAATCCGCCCGCCACGATGCAACTGCGCATCGTTCTTTCGGGCGCGATGGCGGGAGACGCACCGGGAATCTGGATCCTCTCGCCCAACAACCAGGTGACAGGACTGGTCATCCACTCCTTCGCGGAGGATGGCATCCGCATCCAGGGCATCAAGCAGGGAACCAGCAGGAATACCGTACGTCACTGCATTATCGGACTGGACACGGACGGGACCACGCCGCGTCCCAACGGCACCGGCACACGCAACGAACAGTCCGCGGGCGTCACGCACTGGGCGGGTATCAGCCTCATCAGCCTGCAGCACTCTCCGGGCCTGGTACAGGACAACATGATCTTCGGCAACGTGATCTCCGGGAACAACGGCGACGGCATCCTGCTCGCGGACTGCATGGGCGGCCGGGTGTTCTCGAACACGCTCAGCAGCAATCATATCGGCGCCGTCACAACCGGTGACGCCGTGGCGGGCAACACACGTGATGGTGTGCTGCTCTATGGCGGCAGTTATGGCAACACGATTTCTGGCAATCTCGTCGTGGGCAATGGAAGTGACGGCATCCACCTGGTCGGTGACCAGTCGCGCAATGCCCAGACGCATCACAACACGATCCGGAAAAACGTGATCGGGATCAGCCTCTCCAATATTCCGCTGGGCAACGCGCTCGACGGCATCAATCTTGGCGGGGCGGAATACGAGTACGACGGTGGCTTCGCGTCGAATAACAGTATCACCGCGAACACCATCGCGGCCAACGGACGCAGCGGAGTCGGAATCTCCGAGCATCCTTCGCCGGTCCCGAATGCGGACGGCAATCGCATCTCGCAAAACGCCATTTTCGCCAATGCATCCATCGGTATCGATCTCCGGGAGGCCCCCTCCCCCGATGGCAGTGTCACCGGCACGCCCAACAACAATCTCGCCGCACCGCTTATTCTCGAAGCGGAATACGGGAGAGGGGTGGCGACGGTGCGTGGCGCGGTGGAAGCGCATGGGACACGCGAAATGCTGAGCGTGGAACTCTACAAGTGCAATAGCAGTCCTTCGGGAAAATGCCAGGGACCGATTTACCTCGGGACGTCCGTGCCCGATCCAGAAGGCGTGTGGTTGTTCTCCACCAACGGCCTGCTCGAAGCAGGCGACAGCGTGGTTGCGGTGTTGATCGATGCGAAGGGCAACACATCGGAATTCGCGCAGCGTCAGCCCGTCAAACTCATGCGTTTTGACGACCTTCCGCAGATGACTGACCTGTACATCGGAAAAAGCAGCGCCGGAGCCAGCGCGCAGTTCGTTGCCCTGAAAACGACCGACGAGGTGAAACAGACGGCGATCACCGTCGACGTGGTCAAGGACTGCTGGGGAATCCTCGAGGTGTACACGGACAACGGCGAATTGGTCACAACCCTGGTGAATCGCTGGCTGCCGAAGGGAACGTACGACATCACCTGGGACGGACTCAACTGGCGCGGAAGCCAAGTCCCGGCCGGCACCTATATCTGCCGGCTGGATGCGGACGGTATCCGTCAGACCACGACGGTCAACGTCCCCGCATCGAGCACCACAACGAGTGAAAAATGATGGATTCCTGAAAACGCACCCGGACGTCCAACGTCCGGTCACGCCGCACGACTCCCTCGTGCGGCGTTTTTTTGCATGCATCCGGACGAAACCGGATCGGCATACTCGGCCGCGGCTGGGCGATGGGAGATGTTATTTCTGACATAATGATCTGATATTATAACATGGCGTGAGGGTCGACGTCGACGGCGACGGACACGGCCTTGCTGCGCACCTTGCGCAGATACGCCTCTTCGGCGCGGGCGAGCATGGCGCCGAGCCGTGACCCATCGCTGTCGTGGCTTTTTTCAATGCGCAGCATGAGCTGCCAGCGATAGCGTCGGTTGATGCGGGCAAGCAGGGCGGGCTGCGGTGCGTACATGGTGAAGAAGTGCTGCTCCCGGGAGAGGACGGCGTGATACGATGTCGCTGCCAGTTCCACCGCCCGTTCATCCTCCCCGCTGAACGTGAGCAACACGAGCCGGCAGAAGGGCGGATAGTACAGCTGCCTGCGGCTCTGCAGTTCCCGCTCCATGAAACCCGTGTAGTCGTGTCGCTGCACGTCCTGCAGCACCGGATGCTCGGGCTGCATCGCCTGCAGCATGACCGTACCCGGACGACTCCCCCGCCCTGCGCGTCCCGCCACCTGGGTGAGCAATTGCATGGTGCGCTCGGCCGCACGGAAATCCGGAAGCAGCAGCGACTGTTCGGCGGAGACCACACCGACAAGCGTGACACGTTCGAAATCCAGCCCCTTCGCCACCATCTGCGTGCCGAGCAGCACATCGGCCTCGCCCTGGGAAAACGCGCTGAGGATCAGGTCATGCGATCCCTTCCGCCGCGTGCTGTCGGCGTCCATGCGTATGACGCGCGCTTCGGGCACGGCGTTGAGGAGATCCTCTTCCACCCGCTGCGTCCCCAGTCCGACGCGGTCGAGGTCGGTACCGCCACACTGCGGACAGACAACCGGGACGCGTCGCGTCGTGCCGCAATAATGACAGCGGAGCAGGTCGGCGTCCTTGTGGAATGTCAGCGAGATGCTGCAATTGTCGCACTCTTCCACATAGCCGCAGTCGCGGCACTCGACATGCGGTGCGAAGCCCCGCCGGTTGTGAAGGATAATGCTCGCCTCACCTCGTGTGCATCGGTCGCGGATGCCGTCTGCCAGGGCGACGGAAAACGCGCCGCGAAGCAGGCGCTGACGCTTTGCCTCGGCCATGTCCACGGCTTCGATCACGGGCAGCACCGCGCCGTCGATGCGCTCGGGCAGTTCCAGTAGTTCGTATTTTCCGATACGCGCGTTGTGCCAGCTCTCCGCCGACGGCGTCGCGGAACCGAGCAGCACGGGTGCCTGTTCGAACCACCCGCGCATGATGACCGCGTCCCGACCATTATAGCGCGGAACGGTGTCGGATTGCTTGTAGCTGCCGTCCTGTTCCTCGTCGACGACGATGAGCCCGATGTCTGCAAGCGGGGCGAACACGGAGGAACGGACGCCGACGACGACACGGTAGTTTCCGGCCAGCGTCAGCCTCCACGCGTCGTAGCGCTCACCCAGACTCATGCGGCTGTGCATCACGGTCACGTCTCCGCCAAACGCCTGGCGGAAGCGGTACACGAACTGCGGGGTGAGAGAGATCTCGGGCACAAGCACCAGCGCATTCTTTCCCGCTGCGAGCACGTGACGGATCGCATCGATATACACCTGTGTTTTCCCGCTGCCGGTCACCCCGTACAGCAGCATCGTCCGGTGTGCCCCCTCATCCACGGCAGCGGTGACACGCCCCAGCACGGCGCGCTGCGCCGCGGTGAGTGTGATGTTCTTGTTCTTTTCCGCAAATCGGATTTCCCACTCCCTTGTCACTTCTTCATCGAGCACCTCGACGACTTCCTTGTCCTCGAGCGCCCGGACCTGCGCCGCGGTGGCCTTGGCCTCGCGCACGAGATCGGCCATGGGCACGGTGCGCTTTCCCTGGCCGTGATGCTTCCACAGCGTGGCAATGATGTTGGCCTGTTTCGGTGCGCGCGCTTCGACGATCTCCATGAGTTCGGCAAGCTTTTCCCCCCGTGTCCATTCCGGCAGCAGCCGCACGGCGAGCACCGTCTTCACGCGCACGGCGGGACGCTCGATCACGGATTCCACCTGCACGACACCTTCCACCATCAACTCCCGCAGCTGCGCGGAGATCGACTTCGTGCCCGCGGCCGCCAGCAGCTCATCCTCGGAGAGCACCTCGCCGGTTCGCAACGCGTCGATGATCGCAGCCTTCGTGCGTGACCGGCCGATAACGCGTGCGATCAGTTCTTCGTCGTCGCTGCACAAGGAGACGAAGCGCGCCGTGTCGACGTCCATACCCTGTGGAAGCGCCGCCTTCAGCACCTCACCGAGGCCGCACACGTAATAGCGATGCACCCAGTCACACAGCTGCTGCACCGCGGGAGTGATCACCGGCTCCACATCCAACACCTGCTGCACGGCCTTCAGCGCGAAATCGGGCATGGTGCCATGCACCCTCACGATGAAGCCCATCAGCAGCCGGCGCCCGAGAGGCACCAGCACACGCACACCGGGCTTCATCCGCTCGTACAGACCCTCGGGCACCGCATAGGTCAGCGTGTCCTTCGGCACTCCCGGCACGGCGATATCTGCATAGACGCGTTCGCTCATCCTTCTAACTTACTCCCTCCCCCACCCAAGAAAAAACCACCAAGACCCAAAGACACGAAGAAAGGCACGAAGGTTTTTTCATATCTCATCTGATCCAACGATGAGCGATCCAAAATAATCTTCGTGTTTTTCTTTGTGTCCTGGTGTCTTCGCGGTTTTTTCTTCGACGATATTTGCCGCCGCCGGACGACAACTCTTGCCTCCCGCATCGACCGGTGCAGGGCCGATCGCCGTATACATGCCACTATCAACGATTTCGGGAATTGGCACGCTTCTGGTAACACAGGTGACAGAACAGACACTGACCCTCTCATCAAATACTGGAGTTCATCATGAAACGTCTTCTTTCCCTCCTCGCCCTCGCGGCCTTCGCGCTCACGCTCACTGTCATCACCACCGACAGCGCCCAGGCCCAGGGCAAGCCGGCCAACAAGGGTTTCGTCGACGCCAATGCCGACGGCATCAACGACAACGCGCTGGACGATGACGGCGACGGCATTCCCAACGGGAAGGACTCGGACTACACCGGGACGCGCCTCAACACCAATGGCCGCGGCTTTGTCGACGCTGACGGGGACGGACTCAACGACAACGCCCCTGACGCCGACGGCGACGGCATTCCCAACGGACAGGATCCTGACTTCCAGCAGGGCACCGGCAACGGCTCACCCGCCGGCAAGGCCCTCCGCGGCAATGGCAAGAGCGGCAACGGCACGGGCACACCCGCCCCGGCCGGTTCCGCCGCCCGCACCGGCGCCCGCCGCGGCAAGTAAGAAGAAACCACCAAGACCCAAAGACACGAAGAAAGGCACGAAGGTTTTTTCGAATGAGAAAAGCCCTGCAAATTTGCAGGGCTTTTCTCATTCATGAAATCCTTCGTGTTTGTCTTCGTGCCTTCGGGTCTTGGTGGTTTCTTCTTCCGATTTGAGCCGGTGGTAGTACGGCTTCTTGCTGCCCGTGTACAAATCGATGCGCACGAGCACGCCCTCGAGCTTGCCATTGACCAGGGGAATGCGCCGGCTGGTTTTCAATCCGATGGATTTCCGCAGTTCCGGATCGCCGGTGTAGATGAAGGCCGACGAGCCCGGGCAGCGCTGCTTGAGAAAATCCCCGAGGTCACCATAGAGTTTCCGCACCTCCTCGATCTCGCCCATGCGGATGCCGTAGGGAGGATTGGCCAGGAGCACGCCGTTTTCGAATCCTTCGACACGCTGGAACGCCTGGCGGCGAAGACCGACGGCCGCGGCATACGGCAGGCGCGAAAGATTCTGCTTCGCGACCGAAAGGGCGGCGGGAGAAATGTCGCTGCCGGAAATCAGGCCGTGCGGCAGGGGACGCATCCCGGCGTCGCATTCCCCGCGGATGCGTTTCCACAGCGCTCGATCGAAATCGGGCAGCCAGGTGAAGCCGAAGTTTTTCCGGAGAAACTGAGCCGGAACCCTGCAATACAACATGAGTGCCTCGCAGAGCAGGGTGCCCGAGCCGCACATGCAGTCCCAGAGCGGACGCTCGCCGTCCCATTCCGTCAGCCGGATGATGGCCGCGGCAAGGGTTTCCTGCATCGGCGCCTCGCCGGCGAGCAGACGGTATCCGCGCTTGTGCAGGGATTCCCCCGAGGTGTCGAGACTGACCGTGGCATGGTCGCGTTCGATGTGCAGGTTGAGCCGTACGTCGGGATTGACGGTTTCCACCGAAGGACGCCGCCCGCGTGCCACGTCACGGAAGTGGTCGGCGATGCCGTCCTTGAGACACTGGGCCGCGTAGAGGGAATTCGTGATCGCGCTGTTGGCCACCGACGCGGTGATGGCGAAGGTGCGGTCGACGTCGAAGATATCCTCCCATGCGACACGACGCGCGCGGGAAGTGAGTACGGCGGGGTCCTTGCAGGGGAAGGACAGCAACGGCGCGAGCACACGCGAGAGCAGACGCGACATGTAGTTGATGCGATACAGCGCCGCGTTGTCGGCATGGAAGTACACGCCGCGATACGCGACCTCGGTGTCGGTGGCGCCAAGTTCGAGGAGTTCCTCTTCGCACAGCGCTTCCATTTTTCCCGGCGCCTGTGCGAAAAATCGGCGGGTGTCCTGGTATTCGTATGTCACAGGCGGCGCCAGTCGATCTCCTCGGCGGGTTCGTTGTCGAGGATGTCCTCGATGGCGAACAGCACGTCGTCTTCGAGCTTCGCGGCGACGTCGAGGGCCTTCATGTTTTCGCGTACCTGCTCGGGACGCGAAGCGCCGGTGATCACCGTGCTGACGTCGGGGTTCATCAGGCACCAGGCGATGGCGAGCTGCGCGAGCGTACAGCCGAGTTCGTCTGCAATGACGGCAAGCTTCTGCGTCTTCTCGATTTTCTCTTCCCAGCCTTTTTTCAACAGCCGATTACGCAGCCACTCGTATTCCGGCAGCGCGAGACGGCTGCCTTCGGGAATGCCCTCGTTGTACTTGCCGGTCAGCAGGCCGGTGGCGAGAGGACTCCAGATCGTCGTGCCCAGTCCAATCTCGCTGTAGAGGCGCTCGTATTCATGCTCGACACGGTCGCGCTTGAACATGTTGTATTCCGGCTGCTCCATCTGCGGGGGAATGAGATGCTCGCGCCGCGCGAAGTCGTGCGCCTCGCGGATGCGCTCGGCGCTCCACTCGCTGGTGCCCCAATACAGCGCCTTGCCCTGCTGGATCAGCATGTGCATCGACCAGACTACCTCTTCGATCGGCGTGTAGATGTCGGGCCGGTGGCAAAACACGAGGTCGACGTAATCGGTCTGCAGCCGTTGCAGCGCGGCATTCGTGCCTTCGATGATATGCTTGCGCGAGAGGCCCGTGTCGTTGGGACCGTCGCCGCCCCAGAAGATCTTGGTCGACAGTACCAGGTCGCCGCGCTTCCATCCCTTGTCTTTCAGGATGTTCCCCATCATTGTTTCGGACACGCCGTGTGAATAGGCTTCGGCGTTGTCGAAGAAATTCACGCCGGCATCATAGGCTTCCTGCATGCAGGCGGCGGCGATGCTTTCGTCGACCTGGTCGCCAAAGGTGACCCATGATCCGAAGGACAGAGCGGAAACGCGCAGGCCGGCGCTTCCCAAAAAACGATATTCCATTGTGTTCCTCATCTGAATGCGATTGGACAAGCTGGCAGTTTTCCCTCAATGTACTGCTTTTCCGACTTCCAGATCACTTCGACGGCGCGATGCCATCCCAGGCAGACCCGGAATTCCGTGTTGTTCCCGTACGGCATGGCGTATCGGCTGCGGAACTGCGCGGCGTTCCGCGCCCCCGCTTATTTTGGGAGCTTTCCGAATACCTTCCAGAGCCAGCGGTGGAAGCCGTGCACACCTTCGACCGGACCGGCGAACATGAGAATGCATTCGCCGTGCACGGCGTCGATGCCGTTGTCGCGGCAATAGGCGATAGCCTCGTCGGACTGCGCGCCCTGCTGCATCCACACGCGCGGGATGCCGGCCGCGTGTGCCTCGCGCACGATGGTGCCGGTCCGTTCCGGCGGCAGCACCGCGATAAGTCCCCCGACCTCTTCGGGCAACGCTGCAATTGATGGAACGCAGGACACACCGTCGATTTCCTTCGCCTCGGGATGCACGGGGTAAACGGTGTAACCCTTCGCGCGCAGGTCCTTCAGCACCGTGTTCCCGAATTTCTTTCCGCTGCGTGAGGCACCCGCAAGCGCCAGCGTCTTCTGCGCGACGAAGGCATCCACGACCTCCCGCTTCACGTTCGTTCGCTTCATGTTCGATTTCCTTCTGCTACGGTCACATGCATGATCGGGACAATATACAAATATCGGACTGGATAGTCAGTAACATGCCACGAGCACAAAGGAACATCGCGCAGCAGCAGTCGCAACCGACCCTCGGGACATTACAATGCCGGGCTTGCGTCAAGCAGCAGATGCAGAACGGGATGCATAGCGGCGGGAATGTCGCGTCCGGTCTGCGTGTCGGGAAGCGCGAGGGCCCCTTCCATCGGATTGAACAGCGACGTCGCGTGTGCTCCCATCCGAAGCGGACCATCCGCATGCAGTGCGTATCCCAGCGTCGGTGCCCGGCGGGAGAGGTGTCGATGCAGCACGGGGAAACGCGCGAGTCCGGTGCGGTCGTACAGGCGTTCCAGCGCCACGGGCACGCGCAGCAGCAGCGGGTGCTCCACCGCCCAGGTGAGAATGTCAGAGTAGGCACGCGGAACGGTTGCGAGTTGCGGAGCTGATGCGCGGATGATCAAACGTTGCGGCTGCTGCGTCCACCGTCGACGCTCGGACAGCCGTGAGATGATGCCGACGTATTCCCGATCGTAAAACGGAGAGAGAAATCGGAGAAAGTGGTTTTCAAGCAACGCGGCATCCGTCCCATGATTCGGCAGAACGGTGCGCACGTTGAACACATCGGCGCAGCAGCCCGGCGAGGCGTAGTCGCGTGGATCGGGGGTGAGTCGCCGCAGGACCTCCCGTGCCTCCCGTTCGTGCCGCTCGGGATTCCGCACATGACGCAGAATGGCGGGCCGCCGCAGGTGGCGGTACGCGGCTTCGAAAAAACGCTCATGGTTCCGCGCCGAAGCTGCGTCGTTGCGCATGAACCAGCGGCCTTCGATCGACGTGTGCACGCCGTCCATCACGAAGCGACCGAGACGGGCGAACTCCGGAAAGGTCCACATGACATGGTAATTGTCGAAGGACATAGCACCGTTGCTGGCTTGAAGGAAATCCGTCGCTTGCGCATCGAGCGGCAGGTGCCCGGGAAGCGGGATCATGTGATGCTGCGCACCAAGCAGTTCCGCCACCCGCCGCGCGATGATGGCGTCATGGCCCTCGCGCACGGCATGCGTCGCGTAAGGGACGTTTGCTCCCTCGGCGGACAACACGGCCGCGATTGTCCGGCTGTCGAGCCCTCCGGAGAGCGTGCAGAGGAGGTCTCCGTTGGACTTCCGCAGCAATTTCCGCACCGCCGCCCGGAAGCCGTCGACAACGTCGTTATCAATGCCGCGATATTCCGACGGCTCCACCTCGGGCGAGAAGTATTCCTCCTCCGAGAGTCTCCATCCGGACGGAGACCAGCGGGCACGATAGAGCATCGCCCTGCCCAACCGGCGGATTCCGGGATAGACTGTCTGTCCATCGAAGGTGGTGCCGAATACCATCAGCTGCGCCACCGCCGCCTTGTTCAGGACAGTATCATCTGAAATAAAGCAACGCCGCAGCGCATCGAGACTGACGGAGAAGGCAACAGTATCGCGGCTCTCGAAGACATAGACGGGCAGCGTTCCCCACGGATCGGTGAGCAGGTCGAGCGCATGTTCGCCCAGCGCCGCGACGAGAAACTGGCCGTTGGCATCACGGTTGATGTCGCGTGCGCTTCGCTCCGGCAGTAGATGGGGTTCATGCTCGATGTCCCAGTCGTCGAAGTTCACGCCGTCGAACACGCCGATGCGGGCGCCGTCGTCGCTGCGGGATAACGTGGTCAACCCCGTCGAAGCCGCGGAGACCGCGCAGCCGAGCATGCCGCCGCCGGCTCGATCGCGTTCGAAACGGAGTTGCTGTTCGGTCAGTGCCAGCGTCCGATGCGACTCGAGAAAGCGGTCGATCTCCGCGGCGCTGCCGCCGACGATGCCAAGAATTCCGTTTGGAAGCATGATACATTCCTCCGCAACCCTGGAGTTGCTGATTTCGATTTGGTCACATGCTAACCTTGAATCACACGGGCTATCTCATTCCTATCCGCACCGAGTGCGAGCAACGAGCGGATCAATAGATCGATCGAAACGGAGGATTCGGCCTTTTCCATTTTTGCCACGCGAGACTGCCCGCTCCCGAGCATCCGTGCGACCTCCGTTTGAGTCAGCTGCAGCTCGGCCCGTCGATGATGAAGCCGCACCGCGAGAGCGGCCTTCATTTCGACATACAGCGACTCCTCAGGCGACAATGCGAGAAATTCGGCTACCGTGCCGTCTTGCCATTCCGCTGGATTCTTCAGTCTTTTTCCTGTTCCCATCTTGTGTACGCCTCCAATCGATTCTTGCATGTCGAAATCGTGCTGGATGGCAGAACCCGGCTCTTCTTCTTCACGACAGCCAATATCACGATTGCATCCGCATTGAGCGAATAAATGATACGCCAGGATAGTGGTCCATCGCGGATTCGCAGTTCATGACATCTCGGACCGATGACCGGCAGTGGCCGGGATTCCGGCAGTGAGAGCCTGACTCCTGCCTGCAGCATTCGAAGCAGAATTCCCGCCTTGATTCGTGCTGCCTTGGAGAACGGTGGAGTCTTGATGCTGTCCTTGATCCAACGAATCGGTTTGCATCCACCGACAAGATATGACATATCCGTCATCATTTCAACTCTCCCCAAGCTGAATCTGACATCATGGGTCGCCCGCTTCATTGCAGAGAATACCGGAGGGGCAAAGTCCACTGTCCAGCGATGTAAGTATTCCGATCAGAATCGGACGGAAAACAGGGGATACGTGACATCCGGTCGCGGTGTCACGGGATCGGTTGCGAACTGTGGGACGAACGGGTCCGAGGAAGGGGGGCTGCGTCGCGCCGCCTGCCAGGAAGCTTCATCGGTCGCGGCGCCATCGGCGAGCATCGCGCTGAGGTGATAGGCGAGAATCGGGCCGGCCAGGAAAGAGGTGATCAAGAGTGGCGTGGAAATCCGTGCATCACGCGACGAATAACTCGCGAGCACACCCAGCCCCGTGCCCGCCACGCCGCCGAGAAATGTCGCGACAAGCGATCCGTTGCCGTCCATCGCCTCGCCACCGAGGTACACACCCAGCGGAATGCCGATCAGCGATGAACCATAATAGGCGATAACAGCCCCACCGATGAAGTCGTCCCAGCCGTCCCCCATCACCATGACTCCATACCCCGCCGCCAGGAACAACACACCGCCGAGCCCGCCGGACAGCGTCTGCACTCCAAGCGTCGACGCATCGAAGGGCCGCCATTGCGATATGTCGGGCTGCTGCGTGCTGTCCAATGCCTTTGTGTCCTGCAGGAACACCGACCGGGAATCGACGATCGAGGGCGCCGCGCTTGCCTCGGCGCGATCGGCGACTTCCGGTTGTTGCACGTACTGCGCGAAGGAGATGGCGGGAAGAATCAGGCCCAGTGCGAGAAGGATAATGCGTAGCATAATAAGACTCCCTTGTCTTTTTGAAAGAACGTTGGGGGAATCTCCGAAATACCACGGTGAAATGCAAGGGCGAAAATTCCCCGCTGCCGGACGCCACGCGATCGGTGCCGGACGCCCTGCTGGCGGCCGCCAGCTCAGGCCGGCTTGAGTCCGGCGAATTTCATCACGAGCGTCTTTTTCCCCACCGAGTCGAAAAGAACCACGCAGCGGGCATTGTCGCCGGCACCCTGCACGGTAAGCAGCTTGCCGCGGCCGAAGGTGGCGTGCACGACGGCCGAACCGATGGCGATCTCGCCGTCGACCTGGGAATAGGACTCCCCTCCCCCGATCTGGCTGTATTCCGAACGCTGCGGTTTCTGTGTGCGGCGTGCGGACGCTGCGCCCCGCTTCGCGTAGCCGTTGGCGCCGACGGGTCCGCTGTAGCTGCCGCTGACCGCCGGACGACGGCGGGTGCTGTCGCGCTGCACGACGGCCGCGTCGATCTCGTCGAGGAAACGGGAGGAGACCTGCTCGAGGCGCTCGCCCCAGCGCAGGCGCGAGCGCGCATGCGTCATGTACAGCTTCTGCATGGCGCGCGTCATGCCCACGTAACAGAGCCGCCGCTCCTCCTCCACCTCGTCGCGCTCGATGGCCATCGACGACGGAAAAAGTCCTTCCTCCATGCCGACGAGAAAGACGACCGGAAACTCCAGTCCCTTGGCCGCATGCAGCGTCATCAGCGTCACGGCGTTGCGGCTCTCGTCGAGGCCATCGATGTCGGCCACCAGTGATGCCTGCTCGAGGAAGGTTTCGAGTGTGTTCGCACCGTCCTCGGTGACGAAATCCGCGATGGCCGAGAGCAATTCCTGCAGGTTGTCGAGCCGCGTGCGGGCCTCGATCGTGCCTTCGTTCTTGAAGGCGGAGACCAGCGCCAGTTCATCGACCAGCGAGGCGACGAGTTCGCCCGCCGAGATCTCGCGGCGCAGCGAGGCGTATTTCTGGATGAGGCGCACGAACTCCTCGACGCGCTTGACCGCGGCGCCGGTCATGCCGGGCGCGCGCGCGACGTTGATCGCGGCCTCGAAAAACGAGACGCCTTCGTCCAACGCGAAACTCCGCAGACGCGAGACCGACGTCGCGCCGATGCCGCGTGTCGGGAAGTTGATCACGCGCAGCGCCGCACCGTCGTCTTCGGGATTGACGATGAGCCGCAGGTAGGCGAGCACGTCCTTGATTTCCTTGCGGCGGTAGAATTCCACCCCGCCGACGATGGTGTAGGGAATGCCGTTGCGCCGCATGGCGTCCTCGATCGCGCGGCTCTGCGCATTTGTGCGGTAGAGCACGGCGAAGTCCCGCAGCTGCAGCTTGCGGCGCTGCGCCTCGTCCTGCATGAGAAAGACGATCTTGTGCGCCTCCTCGGACTCGTCGCCCGTCTCCAGGATGGTGATCGGCTCCCCGGCGTCATTGTCGGTCCACAGCGTCTTGGCGATCTGCTTCTTGTTGTGCTTGATCACCGAGTCGGCGCCGGCGAGAATGCTCTTGGTCGAACGATAGTTCTGTTCGAGACGGAAGACGCGCACGTCGCGGAAATCGCGCTCGAACTCGAGGATGTTGCGGATGTCGGCGCCGCGGAAGGCGTAGATGCTCTGCGCGTCGTCGCCCACGACGCAGATGTTCTGGTGTCCGCCCGCCAGGCGGCGCACGATCTGGTACTGCGCCTGGTTGGTATCCTGGTACTCGTCGATGAGGACATAGCGGAACTGCTGGCGGTATTTCTCCAGCACGTCGGGATGCGCGTCGAACAGCGCGATGGGATGCAGGATGAGGTCGTCGAAATCCATCGCGTTCGAGGCGCGCAGGCGCTTGGCATACTCGGCGAACACGTCGGCGACCTTCTGCTCAAACACGTCGAAGGCGCTGTTGGCCAGATCGGCGGGGGACATCAAACGGTTTTTCGCGCTGCTGATGGCGTGCCGCACCGCAGCGGGTGCTACCTGCTGCGCGTTGATGCCGAGATCGTTCAGGACGTTCTTGATCACCCCGAGCGAGTCCTCGGTATCGTAGATCGAGAAATTCCGGTGATAGCCGATGCGTTCGGCGTCGCGGCGCATCAGCCGCGCGAAGGTCGCGTGGAAGGTGCCCATCCACAGGCGCTGCGCGGCATCGCCGGGCACCACCGTGCCGATGCGTTCGCGCATCTCGCGGGCGGCCTTGTTGGTGAAGGTGAGGGCGAGGATGTTGTGCGCGGCCACGCCCTGCTGCAGCAGCCAGGCGATGCGATAGGTGAGCACGCGCGTCTTGCCGCTGCCGGCGCCGGCGACAATCATCACCGGGCCGTCGATGGTCTGGACGGCGTCGCGTTGGACGGGATTGAGCTTGTTGAGAAAGGACATGAGGTGCGTTTATTTCTCCGGACGCATGGTCGGGAAGAGAATGACGTCACGGATCGATTCCGCGCCGGTGAGCAGCATGGTCAGGCGGTCGATGCCGATGCCGAGTCCCGCCGTGGGCGGCATGCCGTACTCGAGCGTTTCGATGTAATCCTCGTCGAAGCTCATCGCCTCGTCGTCGCCGCGGGCGCGCAGCTGCGCCTGCTCGAGGAAACGCTCTTTCTGGTCGATGGGGTCGTTGAGTTCCGAAAACGCGTTGGCGATTTCCTGCCCGTTGATATACAGCTCGAAGCGTTCGACCAGTCCCGCCTCGGTGCGGTGCTTTTTCGCCAGTGGCGACAGCTCCAGCGGATAATCGGTGATGAAGGTCGGCTGGATGAGCTTGTCTTCCACGCGCTCGGAGAATATCTCGTCGATGATCCTGCCCGGTCCCGCGCTGTCTTCCAGTTCCACGCCCAGACGGCGCGCCGCGGCACGCAGTCCCGCCTCGTCATGCCCGCGCAGCTGTTCGCCCGTGTGCGCGGCGATGGCGTCGAACATGCTCAGGCGCCGGAATGGCGGGGTGAAATCGATGTCGTGTCCGCCCACCCGCGCCGTGCTGCCGCCGTTGACCGCGGTGTTGATGGTCGCGAGCATTACCTCGACCAGCTCCATCATCCAGCGGTAGTCCTTGTAGGCGACGTACAGCTCCATCATGGTGAATTCGGGATTGTGGTTGCGGTCCATGCCCTCGTTGCGGAAATCCTTGCTGATCTCGTACACGCCGTGGAAGCCGCCCACGATCAGGCGCTTGAGGTACAGCTCGTCGGCGATGCGCAGGTACAGCGTCATGTCCAGCGCGTTGTGATGCGTGACGAAAGGACGCGCCGCCGCACCGCCATACAGCGGCTGCAGCACCGGGGTCTCCACCTCGAGGTAGCCGCGCTCGTCGAGATACTGCCGCATCGTACGGATGAGTTTCGAGCGCTTGACAAAGGTTTCCTTCACCGAGGGATTGAGGATGAGGTCGAGCGGACGCTTCCGGTAGCGCAGTTCCTTGTCCGTGAACTGGTCGAAGACCACCTTGTTGCCCTGCTCGTCGGTTTTCTCCTTCGGCACGGGCAGCGGACGCAGGGATTTGGCCAGCAGCACGAGCGACCGCGCATGCACCGACACCTCGCCGGTGCGCGTGCGGAACACGAAGCCCTCGACGCCGACGATGTCGCCGATGTCGAGCAGCTTCACCGCATCGTAGGCCTGCTCGCCCACATCGTCGCGTTTGACGTAGATCTGCACGCGGCCGGTATGGTCCATGATATGTGCGAACGTCGCCTTGCCCATGCGGCGGAAGGTCATGATGCGTCCGGCGATGGACACCGTGCGCTGCGGGGCGTCGTCCTCGAAGCCCGCGACGACGTCCGCCGCCTCCGCGTTCACCGGATATTCATACCCGTAAGGCTGGAAGCCGCGCTCCAGCAGTTCGTTGTATTCCTCGCGCCGCCGGCGCATCAGGTCGTTGAGGTCTTCGGTCTGGCCCTGGTCCATGGTGTGTTGTTTCGGGTTTGGTTCAGTAACGTCGGATTTAAAAAGTACGGACGGACAGGCTGAAATCAAAAGGCGGAAGGACGGAAGGACGGGAGGCGGAGGGGCGTGAGGCGGGGGTCCCTTCGTCGATCGCAGGCAGCGGCCCGCGCTTCCGCCTACCCGACAACCCAACTCCCCCTTGCATTTTCCTATCGACCCTTCGTATATTACAGGTCTGAAATAGATGCGCCCGTAGCTTAATTGGATAGAGCACCTGACTACGGATCAGGAGGTTCGGGGTTCGAATCCCTGCGGGCGCGCAGAAGGCAAATCCCTCGGCGCGAGGGATTTGCTGTTTCCAATGGATCACCGCCCCCACAGCCCGAGGAGAAACGCGATGCAGGCAATTGCACAAACGAACTTTGACGGACTGACCCTCTTCCGCCGCGGAAAGGTGCGCGACGTATACGATCTGGGCGAGACCCTGCTGATCGTGGCCACCGACCGGCTGTCGGCCTTCGATGTCGTCCTCCCAGATCCCATTCCCATGAAAGGCACGGTGCTGACCCAGATCTCAAAATTCTGGTTCGACCGCACCGGGCACATCGTCCGCAACCATCTCATTTCCACCGACGTGGCCGATTATCCCGCCGAATGCGCGCCGTACGCGGAGCAGCTGCGCGGTCGCAGCATGCTCGTGCGCAAGACGCAGCCCCTCGCCATCGAATGCGTGGTCCGTGGCTACCTGACCGGCTCGGGCCTGAAGGAATACCGCAAGACGCAGTCGGTGTGCGGCATCGCGCTGCCCGACGGACTCGTCGACGGCTCCATGCTGCCCGAACCGCTGTTCACTCCCTCGACCAAGGCGGAAGTCGGACATGACGAGAACATCGATTTCGATGCGGCCGCGGGCATCGTCGGGCGAGACCTCGCGCAGAAGGCCAGCGATCTGAGCATCGCGCTCTACAGCTTCGCGCGCGACTA
>JAGTUZ010000181.1 GCA_018224415.1 Bacteroidota bacterium
GTGATCGATCCATGGTCCACATTTTTTGGTGGCAACGAAAAGGATCTGGCCACCAGCGTCGAGACCGATGAAAATGGAAACGTTTACGTGAGCGGATTGACGGGGAGTACAGCGTTCCCCGCGACCGACAGGCCGGAGACGCCGGAGCTCACGATCCATCCCAATCCTGCCGTGAATCAGACACTGGTGAACTTCACCCTGCCGCAGGCGGAACACGTTCTTCTGATCGTCTACGATCAGAGAGGCCGCGAGGTCACCACGCTCACCGAGGAATGGCTTCCCGCTGGAGCATATTCCGTTCCGTTCGACGGTTCCGGTCTTCCGCGCGCGAGGTACTACCTCCGACTCTTTGCGGGCAGAGAGACCGGGACGGTCATGATCGTATTTCAATAACATTGTTGGCCGGACAGGGACAACAGCTGCGTTGTGCACGCTGTTGTCCCTGCTGTCCTCGCCATTCCAGACACGGCGGATACCTTGTTCCGAATCGGGGACAGTGATATCTTTCCAATTGAACGGAAGTTTGCAAAGGCAGCATGGACAAAGCGCTCACGTATGTCAAGCAGGATTCCGGAACATGCCCCCGTAGCTCAGCTGGACAGAGCATCGGTTTCCTAAACCGCAGGTCGGGTGTTCGAGTCACCCCGGGGGTACGATACTTATCACATTCTGGCGACAAAGACTGGACGGATGCAACGTCGCACGCTACTCCACGACAATTCGGTATGTGTCGTGGAGGGGGAGCGTGAGGAAATATGCACCCGTGGGCAGTCCGTGCACATCAAAACGGACGAGAGGCGCGTCGAGGATGCCGCTGCAGAGGATGCGGCCGCTCGGATCCGTCAGGAAATATCGCGCACCGGAAAGCGCCGGCGGGACGGAGAGGGTCAACATCGACGCAGCAGGATTGGGGAAGAGAACAAGCTTTGGCACTGCCGCACTCTGCGGTACGGGTGACACGCCCGTGCCTTCGCATACAAATGCAAAAATGTCGCCGCTGTGGAATCGGTCGCGTGCCGGGATGCTTCCCGAGCCCATTACGTAGGGTACTCCGATGCACGGCCAGGATGCACCCCGCAGAAACAGGGGCGCGTCGTTGTAGGCGTAGCTCGTGTCCGGCAGGTCGGCGCTGCCATCGGGCACGATGCGTCCCTTGTCGTTGTTGGCGTGCAGGAAATGATCGCGCCCCTGAATGCTGAAGTTAACGAGACGATAGGGGAGGTTGGTGTTCGTAATTTCGTTGCCGATGAGGTTCTGTGCCGGAGAGTTGTTCGAGCTGAACACGACGCCATACAGTTCCGCACGGTTGCGGAAGAATGTGTTGTATGGTCCGTTCGGCCCGTGCGAGTTGTCGATCACGATGTTCTGGCAGATGTTCTGCTCGAAAAGATTCGCATAAGGATAGTTTCCGTGTAAAACCATGTCCCCCGCGGCGTTTGACGGCGTCAATGTGCCGGTCCAGTAAGGATCGGTGGAGTAATTGTATGCAAACACATTTCCGTTCGAACCCGCCTGCAGCAGCATTGAATGGCGCAGATGCTCGAAGATGTTGTCTTCGATGCGACATTCGCCGGTGGCGAATTGCAGGACGACCCCATACCCACGGCCTCCTCCTCCATATTCGAAGGCATCGTGGAAGTAGGATGATCGTATCGCGATGTTGGAACTGAATTCGGCTGTGACATGCGCGAACGTGCAGCGAATGGACTCGATACCTCGGACCCAGCAGTCACGTGCGCGTCTGAAGAATATGGCACTCGTCTGCTCAGGGGCCGTGTCGTCGCGGCGCTCGACGGAAAGACATTCGATCCCGACGTTATGCGCCATCGCGAAGAGAGACAATTCCGGTGTTCGCTCCAGTTCGAACCCATGCCGGAGTGGGGAAGACAGTACGATGCGGGATTCGTTTATTTGGTTGATCTGAAGAATCTGTCCCGTGCCGCTGATCGCCCAGTCCGATGTCACCCTGTCGTCATCGCGCTGGGAGAGGTAGATCCAGTCGCCGGTCTGGAAATGCGGATCCCCGAGAAGAGTGAGTTCTCGAGTTCCAAATCCTGCATTATCGGCCAGGACGCCCGCCCCGGCGGAAATCTGCGTTCCGATAACGGATATCGCGTGTCCCGCACCTCCCAGATCAAAGACGAGTCGGGTATTCCCGGCTCCCTCGCCGCGCAGGACATGGTTCGATGGCAGTCGTATGCCACGCCGAAAGAGAAACACGCCGGCAGGGAAGTGAAGGATTGCTCCGGGCTGTCGATCCATCCCAAGCAGGCTGTCCAGCAGGTGGTCATTGGGGGTCACACCGTCCCCGACGAAGCCGGCTTCTGCGAGATCGAAAATGTGGAATCCCGCGGTGGAAGTATCACGCACTCCGGCGAGTGTCCAGTCGACGCGACGGTCGGCGGGAATGATCTGCGCATTCGCGGTGAACAAGACCGCAAAAGCAATCAATCCCGACAGCGCAGATAGAATGTGGATGATCATATTCAGGTATGACTGGAACAACTGTCCGTTGCAGTCGACATAATATGTGGCGGCGCCGGGGAATGCAAGCACAAGGTCTTCACCTTCTGATCAGAATCCCCACTCCACACCAAGTCCAACAGTCAGCGCACGCTTGAGTCCGTCTACGTTGACGTCGCGCTGCAAAAGCGGCATGGCCGCCTGAAGGGACAACCGAAGGTTGTCGGAAAGCGGTGCGGAGACGCTGCCGAGCAGGTTCACTTGGAACTGGTCACTGCCGGGGAGGTCGACGAAACTTTCCGGTCCCGGTTCCGCCGGCGGGAGCGGCGGATTATGCACGCTGGATTTCTCGAGGCGTTTGACGGCGATGACGTCGAGACCCAGTCCGAACACATCGATCACGGTCCTGTAGCCGGCGCGCAGCACAAGATCGTCGCCGCGCTGGAGGCGGTCGATGCTGTTTCCACTCCGTCCATCCGAAAATTGCCAGGCGACCGCAGCGCTCCACGGGGCCGCATCGAAGCTGAGTCCGGCGATGAAATCGCTTGTGCCAAGACCCGGCTGATAGGCCTGCGGCAGGCCGTTGGCATTGTCATCACCTGTAGCAAGCTTCGCACCTCCCTGTGCACGCAACGCCATGTCGTCATGCTCCCAGAGTCGCTGATCCCACAACAGGATGAGGTCGCCGATGCCGCTGGTGGAACCGAGAGGACCGTCGATCGAATGGTAGGGGACACGGATCGCCAGCCGTGATCCGGCGATCACTTCGATGCTTCCTTCGGCCTGCAGTGTATGGAATGTCAGGTCGTCTGGCGATCCGCTGCTTCCGAACACGTAGCGCAATGCGATCTGGTGGCGCGTGCCTTCCTCGGCGTGATCGCCGCCCATCGTGCCGATACTGCATGCCCCGGCGTCGGAACACTGCGCTCCGGCGAAGCGGGGGAGGAGAACGAGGGCAAGAACGATGTATGCGATTGATCTGGACATTGTGGCTCTTCTGAAGTGGAGGATGAAGAAACAACAATGCCCGGGCCGTGAGGGTTTCCTCAATGAAGGTAGAGCACTCGGGAGATGCCCGATGTATGCGCGGCCGTCACACGGAAGAAGTACATGCCTGCGGCAACGGGATTTCCGCTTGCGTCCCGGCCGTCCCAGGACAGGAGATGGCTGCCGGCGGGAAGCATCCCGGTCCAGATCGAACGGACCTGGCGCCCGAGCATGTCGTAAAGCGCGGCGCGCACGGTTGTCCCGTCCGGAAGTTCGAGCGGGATCCGGACCCAGTCGTCGGATGGATTCGGATACGGCGTTCCGATATGAAGATTCTCCGGTATGGCGTCGGTGCGGCTTGCAACCATCGCAAACGGATTGTAGCGATAACGGTCGTCCGGCGACACCTCGTGGTAGAGTGTTATGTTCACGGTGTCAGGCGAGCCGAGTACACGGGAATCAGTGATCATGCGGAATCCCGCGAACAAACGGCTGTCATCGGACAACACTGGGACCAGAAAATTCGCCGGAAGGGGCAGTGTCGTGTTTTCCGTGCGGTCGGCGGGTGAGTAGTCGCTGCGTAGCACAAGCAGTGTGTTGATCCCGTCGATGTTCCATCCGTTGTCCTGTTCGTCACCTCGCTCGAACAGCACGACGTCCAGCAGGCGTCGATGGCCGTCACGGTGCGTCGCCTCGCAAATCAACGGGACATCGATCCTCCCGGCATACCTGCTGTCGACATAATAGTACGCGCGCTGCGTCCACGGTCCACCGACGAGCAGGCGGAGGTCGGGGTACTCCTGCGTGTCGGTGACCTCGGTCCCCTGCGGGTAAATGTACATCGTCGAAATGAAGCCGTGATGCGGATTTTCCATGTGACTGTCTGTGGAATATCCCCAGGTACCCAGGCCTGGTGCAACCTGCCAGCCTGGAACAGGGCTCAAAAATGCCGTTCCTTTCGTGAAGCGGAGTCCGTCCAGCGTGTTCATCGGGGCGACGAAGTGCTGCAACCCGTATCCGCGGACCAGCAACGCCGCACTCGTGCTGTCCTGCACATCAATCACGGCAGCGTGTCGAACCGGAGAGAATGGGGTGGCGGGAATGCTGTCGCCGCGGAGTGTGGCGACATACCAGCGGTTCTGCAGCGCATCGGGATCGAGGATGCGCACGCCCACACGTTGTGTGGACGGACCGTGGACATGTTCCATCAGCGCGGTCCAAGACTCCTTTCGATCGATGCTGTCCCGACGAATGACGAGATCAGACTGCCAGAGCATATTGTGTTCGCGGGAGACCAAGTCGAAGCTGGAGCCCCAAGAGACGGATCGTGCAGGGTATGCGAGATAGCCAGACGCGGGAGACCATCCTTGCGCACCGTGGCTGTGTTCACCGGGGTACCAGGATTCCGGAGGGAGATCGGAAACGGAGAGCCGTGTTCCGCCGAAACGGGACATCACGAGGAGTTCACGAAGTCTCAATCGACCACGGTAATGCAGGCGCGGGAACAGCCGCACGGTCTCGTCCCGTGCGATACGGCCATCGCCGTCTTCATCCTCAAGCACCTGCACTCCGTTGAATGCGAGGTCACCGGTCAGCGGGAGGGAGGAGGCTCCGGGGAGAAGGACGCTCCCCTGCGTGTCGTGTGCGGTGAGGAACACATCGATCCCCGGCTCGGTGCGAGCGCACGCGAACTCGGCGAAATATCCCCAGTCACCCGATGAAGCCCGTGAGGTTTTCAGCAGCGGAATATCCCCGATGACCTTCACACCGTTGCGATAGCCTGCCGCGGTAATCCGTCGTGTGCTGTCCGCGGTAGAGGTCCATGCCCGGACGATCGCGCTGTCGGGGAGGTAGCCCACGATGTGCGCGCCCGACATGCAGGCACGCGCGGGGTCTCGATAGGCGTCGCGAACCGCCTCGGCGTGCGCCCGAAGCATGTGTACACCTGATGTCGGCGTCGCCGCCGTGTTGAAGAACCACGCGAACGCAACCTGCTGCGTGTCGCCGGGCGCCAGATCGAAGGGCCCCGAAGCCAGCACCATCCCTGCCCACCAATGGGAAGCGGCCGGAATATCCAATCCCCCTGTGCTGCGGAATCCATCCTCCTGCAGCCAGCCGCTTCCGTTGACGGGATTCCCATCGAACCAGAATCGATGTTCCGCTCCGGAATGCGGATCGAGCGCCGCGCCGTCCATTGTTCTTCCCCGAGCGAAGGCGAGCCAGCGTTCAGGGGCATCGGCGGAATCCAGCATCGGACGCCGCAGTGCGTGTGGCGAACTCCAGATTTGTGTGGGCATGACCGTCCCGCTGAGAGCCGCGTTGCGATAGCCGGCCATATATCCATCCTGCCAGCGGGCGCTGTCACTCCCGCTTCCGGGAACGCGGGGTGTCTGGAGAAGACACGCACCCATCGAAAAGGGTGGTGCCTGCCGCGGATCATAATCCGATTTCTCGTATGCATACGCCATTTCACGCGCGGGATCCGATCCCGCAAGAGAAGTAGCATATCCTCTGAGGAAGGGCAGTACCGCATGAGCGACATAGGCCGAGGTGATGCTGTCGCCGCTCTTGTTGATGTAGGTCACGCGGAAGCAGACGGCATTCCGTACGCGTGCCTCCCAGACGAGCATCTGCACTTCCAAGCCCATGGGTGTACTGTTTGCAGCGCGGCGCATGGACGTCGTGTCCATGTCGTTCATCACCCACCATGCCTGCCGATCGCCGAGCAGCAATGGATTGCCTGCCGCGTCGGTGGGTGCGCCGAGATCCGACGGCCATGCGTCCCACGCCGGACTGCCAGGTTTGTCATCGATTGAAATATGGTAGACTCGCCAGCGGTCATCCATGGGTGCAGGGGAGCCGTCGGTAAGTACGGGTCCCGGGCGGTGCACGGGAATGTCGAGGCTGCCCGAAGCCCGCAGCTCCCCGCGAACAGTTCCGATCAACACTGTGGCGCCGCTGGTGACGATGCGGCTACGGCCATCTTCGGACCAGCCCGGGTATCGCAGACTGGTGGTACTGGCCGAATTGAACGGATCCGTTCCCAGGGGAGCAAGCATGCTCCCGGCGAGACGTACGTCTTCGCCGAACCAGAACTCGAACGGCTGGTCCGGGAAACGCTGTTGGGAAACGAGCGAGGATTGCTGCAGCAGGCAGATCGCCACCATGATCAGTACGAATCCTGTGCGCATTCGGCCTCCATGAAATGTGTTGGGCTGCTTCGTCCCTTTCGCGGGAAACGGGGATGTCACAAGAGACACCAATACCGGAATATCGTTACGAAAATAGTAAGAAGCGATGGCTAACCCGGAAAGGGAGCGAGAATTCTTGTTTCCCTGGGAAAAATCCAGCGGAGGGATTCTCTGTCCCACGCCCGGGGATCCCCTTGCCCGCGCTGGTGCGCGGGGGTCCCTTGCTGCCCGCGCTGGTGCGCGAGGGTCCCTTGTCCGCGCTGGTGCGCGGGGGTCCCTTGCCCGCGCTGGTGCGCGGGGGTCCCTTTGCGCGGGGGTCCCTTGTCGGCGTCGGTTGTGACTGCGAGGCGATAAAAGTATATTGCATGTCTGTAATTCACGACGTCAACCGAGTCTGTCGCTTTCACACCAACGAGTTGTATTCATGCGCCTCTCACGCTACTTTATTCCCACCCTGAAAGAAATTCCCGCCGAAGCCGTCATCCCCAGTCATCAACTGATGCTGCGCGCGGGCATGATCCGCGGCCTCTCCTCCGGCATCTATTCGCTGCTGCCGCTGGGCTACCGCGTATGGAAGAAGGTCATGTTGATCATCCGCGAGGAAATGGACGCCATCGGTGGGATGGAACTGCATCTGCCGGCGCTGAATCCCCGCGAGATCTGGGAGGAGACGGGACGGGTCGAGGCGTTCGGCGACACGATGTTCCATATCAAGAACCGCGACTTGGTGCTTGCGCCTACGCATGAGGAAATCATCACGCATATCGCCCAGGCGTTTGTGCATTCCTACCGCGACATGCCGCAGATCTGGTATCAGATCCAGACAAAATTCCGCAATGAACCGCGTCCGAAATCTGGCGTGATCCGCTCACGGCAGTTCCTGATGAAGGACGCCTATTCGCTCGACAGCAGTTGGGAAGGACTCGACGCCAGCTACCAGAAGCATTACGAGGCCTATTGTCGTATCTACAGCCGTTGCGGGCTCGAGTTCTTCGTTGTCGGCGCCTCGTCGGGCGCGATGGGCGGCTCGGGTTCGCAGGAGTTCATGGTCGAATCCGACGCGGGGGAGGACCTCTGCGCCTTCAATCTCGAGTCGGGATATGCGGCGAATATCGAAGTGGCGAGCTCGCGTCTGCCGGAAATCGGCCGTCGCGAGGAGAATCCCTCGGCGGAGAAATTCGCGACGCCGACCGCGAAATCCATCGACGACCTCGTCGCGCAGTTCGGTGTGCCCGAGGAACGCTGCGCCAAGGCGCTTGTGTATTTCGGGGATGAAACTCCGTATCTCATTTTCATGAGCGGCAACGACCAGCTCAACGAGGCCAAGCTGCAGGGCGTGCTGAAAGCCAATACCATCCGTCCCGCCCACGAGGAGGAACTCGTCGCGCTGACCGGCGCCCGTGGTGGTTCCATTGGTCCGATCAACCTGCGCACGAAGATCACGCAAATCGCCGACACGCGGCTCGCGCATGCAAACGACCTGGTGAGCGGCGCGAACGAGGACGGTTTCCACTACCGCGGAATAGACCTCGACCGCGATGCGGAAATCCGGGAATATGTCGACCTTCGCACGGTGCTTGAAGGCGAGCCGGATCCCATCGGCGGACAGCCGCTGAAGGTGAAGAAGGCCATTGAGGTCGGACACATCTTCAAGCTGGGCACGAAGTACTCCGAGGCGCTCAAGGCGCAGTTTCTCGACGACCAGGGCAAGGAGCACCCGATCATCATGGGCTCGTATGGTATCGGCGTCGAACGCATCGTGGCCTGCCACATCGAGCAGCGGCATGACAAGGACGGCATCTGCTGGCATCCTTCCATCGCACCGTTCCAGATCCAGATCACCGGTGTGAAGGTGGAAAACGACACCGTGCGCGAGCATGCCGAGCGTTTCGAAGCCGAACTCGAAGCAGCGGGATACGAGGTGCTGTACGACGATCGAACCGGCGTCAGCCCCGGCTTCAAGTTCAAGGACGCCGACCTTCTCGGAATGCCGCTCAATCTCATCGTCGGCGAGAAGCATCTCAACGAGGGCAATGTCGAGATCAAGATCCGCTCCACTGGCGAGCGCCGCATCGTGCCCGTCACGGACGCCGTGGATACGTGCAAGGCACTCCTTGCCGATCTCGGCGGCTGATCATACGCGGTACGCCGTACGCGGTACGCTGTAAGCGGTACGCTGTAAGCGGTACGCGGGATTTATTATCGGGTTTTCGGCGTTGTATACAGTCGATATCGGATGTCTCCAGTAAGCAGTGTATCGCGCATACAGCATACAGCGTACAGCGTACAGCGTACAGCGTACAGCGTATAGCATACAGCATACCGCATTCAACGAGCA
>JAGTUZ010000182.1 GCA_018224415.1 Bacteroidota bacterium
AAACGGGTCGATTGTCGGCCACTGGAAGCCCAGCGGCTGTATGTCAAGAATCGGAGAATTGCTCATTGTGGAAGTCCTTGTCGCGAGAGGAGGAATGCTCCCGGAAGATACGATGTGCGAAACACATTGTCCATGATCCGCACCCAAGGGATCCCCGCGCCAAGGGACCCCCGCGCCCCAGCGCGGGATGTTGAAATCCCCGATGTCAACTGCCCGCGCTGGTGCGCGGGGGTCCCTTACCTATGTGCCTATGTGCCTGTGTGCCTATGTGCCTCCCTTGCTTCCCACACCCCATTGTCCTAATTTTATAAGGACGTACCTTTTTTCACATCGTTGCCATCCAAACCGGTTCCCCCATGTACGAATTCGAATTCAAACCTTATGAGGAAATGACGCCCGAGGACTACGCGACCGTCGGGTTCATGTCCGGTCTCGAAGTGCATCAGCAGCTGCTGACCAAGAGCAAGCTGTTCTGCCGCTGTCCGGCCGGCCGCTATTCGCACGAATACCATGCGGAAATTCTCCGTCACATGCGTCCCACGCTCTCCGAACTCGGGGAGTACGACGGCACGGCGCTGATGGAGTTCAAGACAAAAAAGAACATCACTTACCGCATCAACAAGGAGACGGTGTGCACCTATGAAATGGATGACACGCCGCCGTTCATGATGGACGACGAGGCGCTGGACATCGCGCTGGAAATTTCCATGCTCTCCGAACTCTCGCTGGTGGACGAAGTGCACATCGCGCGCAAGCAGTATCTCGACGGCAGCATTCCGACGGGCTTCCAGCGCACCGCCATCTGCGGCGTGCATGGATCGGTGCCGTATGGCGACCGCAAGATTTCGATGATCCAGCTGGGCATCGAGGAGGATTCCTGCCGCGAGATCAGTGACATCGGACACGAACGCATCTACAACACCGACCGCCTCGGCATGCCGCTCATCGAGCTGGTGACGGGTCCCGACATGCGCACTCCGCTGGAGGTCGCCGAGGTCGGACAGATCCTCCGCAAGATGATGCGCACCACGGGACGCGTGCGCCGCGGCATCGGCGCCACCCGTGCCGACACCAACGTGTCGGTCACCGGCGGCACGCGCATCGAGATCAAGGGCGTGCCGAAAATCGGCATGATGCCGCTGCTCACTTTCAACGAGGCCCAGCGTCAGTGGAATCTGCTGCGCCTGCGCGAGGAACTCAAGCGCCGCGGCATCACCGAGGAAACATTCACCGCGCGCTCGGCCGACGTGACGCGCATTCTCAAGCGCACGCGCTTCCTTCCCATCGCCGATGCGATGAAGAAAGGACAGGTCGTCTCCGCGGTCTGCCTGCCCGGCTGGGCCGAACTGCTGCGCTGGCAGACGCAGGACAACACGGTCTTCTCGCGCGAGATCGCCGACCGCGTCCGTGTGATCGCCTGTTTGAGCGTGCTGCCCAACATCATCCATTCCGATGCGATGAGCGAAACGCTTTCCGGCGCGGAGTGGAAGGACAGCAAGGCTGCGCTGAAATGCACGTCCGCCGACACATTGATGATCGTCTGGGGCGACGCGGGCGATGTCGAGACCGCCGTGAAGGAAATCATCATTCGCGCGAAGGAAGCCACCATCGGCATTCCCTCCGAGACGCGGCAGGCCCTGCGCGACGGCACCACCGGTTTCGAGCGCATTCTTCCGGGTCCCCAGCGCATGTATCCCGACACCGACTTGCCGCCCATCCGCGTCACACCCGAGCGCCTGGCCCGCTTGCGCGAGCGCATGCCCGTGCAGTACTGGGACCGCGTGCGCCGCTATCAGGAGCTGAAGGTGCCGAAGGACGCGATCGAGGGCCTGGCGATTTCCCCGCACGCCCCGCTGTTCGAGGAAGCCGTGAGCGAAATGGGCTTCGACGTCACCGACGCCGCCATCATGCTCTGGCGCTATCCACGCCGGCTGCGCCGCAAGGGTGGCGCGGAGGCCGTGCCTTCCATCGACACGATGCGGGCCATCCTCCAGGCCGTGCGTGACGGGAAGCTCACGAAGGACGGCGTACTGCATGTCATGCGCCGCTCGGGAGCCAACGGCTTCAATGCGGCAGCGTTGTCGCCGCGGCTCGAGCGCAAGGACCTGACCTCCTTCATTGCAAAGGCCACGCAGCAAGTGCGGTACTCACGCCTGCACGACCAGGCCAACATTCCGAATCTTACCCTCGACCGCGTGATGGACGAAGTGCGCGGACGCATTCCCGGCGCCGACGTGGCCGCCGAGGTCGAAGCCCACTTCGCCAAGGAGACACAGGCAGCCAAGGAGACACAGGCATGAGCGACAACGACACCTACAAGGGATACAAAGACCCCGCGCTGGAAGTGATGAAGAAATTCGGCATCCGCGTCTGGAGCGATGCCGTGCTCACAACCGAGGACGACAGTTTCGAGGGCATCGTGCTGCCGCGTTCCGAAACCGCCGACGGCGACCATATCGTGATCAAGATGGCCACGGGCTACAACGTCGGCCTCCGCACCGACCGCATCATCGACGCGAAGGAAATCGGATACAAGGAAGCGCATTACAAGATTCCCGAGAAGGCCTTCCCCTACGATCCGAAGAAAGAGCGCGTGGTGCTGCTCGGCACCGGCGGCACCATCGCCAGCCGTCTCGACTATCGCACCGGCGCGGTGATTCCGGCCTTCACGCCGGGCGAGCTGTACGGTTCCGTGCCCGAACTCGCGGACATCTGCAATCTCGAGACCGAGAAGATTTTCGGCGTGTTCAGCGAGAACATGGGGCCGGAAGAGTACATGATCCTCGCCGAACGTATCGGCGAGGAAATCCGCAAGGGCGTGCGCGGCATTGTTGTTGGTCATGGCACCGACACCATGCACCACACCGCCGCCGCGCTGTCGTACATGGTGCAGGACTCCCCCGTCCCCATCGTCATGGTCGGCTCGCAGCGTTCGAGCGACCGTCCGTCATCCGACGCCGCGCTCAATCTGATTCACAGCGTGAAGACCGCCGCCGACTGCGACATCGCCGAAGTGATGGTCTGCATGTTCGGTCCGACCTCCGACGACTACGGCCTGCTGCACCGGGGCACGCGCGTGCGCAAGATGCACTCCTCCTACCGCTCGACCTTCCGCACGATTGGCGACATTCCTCTCGCCATGGTGAACCGCGAGGGCTACACCTATCTGCGTGACGACTACAAGAAGCGCCGCGACGACCGCGACGTGAAGGTTTCCGCCGTGTTCGACGACCGCATCGGCATTCTGTACTATTACCCCAACATGAAAGCCGACATGATGGACATGATGGTCGACAACGGCTACAAGGGCATCATCATCGCCGGCACGGGACTCGGGCATGTCAACAAGCCCCTCTACCCCGCGCTGCAGCGGGCGAAGGACGCCGGCGTCGCCGTGTACATGACCGTGCAGACGCTCTGGGGCTACGTGCAGATGTACGTCTACGAAACCGGTCGTGAAATGATGGATCTCGGTGTGATTCCCCTCGAGAACATGCTGCCCGAAGCCGCCTACATCAAGCTCGGCTGGGCGCTGGGACAGTCCGATGACCTCGAGACTGTCAGGGGCATCATGCTCGATCCGATCAACGGCGAAACGACACCCCGCGAACCGTACAACGGCTACCTCATCTTCCAGGGAGGGATCCCGGAGGTGGACGAGTTCGTGGGGACGATCCGTCGGTAGGAAGAAACCGCGAAGACCCAAAGACACGAAGTAGGACACGAAGGTTTTTTTTACTCCCCCGCTTGCGCGGGGGAGTTTTTTATTTCGTTATGCCGGGCGGGCGTTTTGGCAATGTTGCATGGCAAAGACCACCCTGCTACCGCATCACCGTGACCAACCTCGAGGCGGTGTGTTGACCGCTTGTAAGGTGCAGCAGGTACACGCCAGGCGAGAGCTGCAACAGCGATGGCGAGAATGCGACACTTGCAGCACCGGATGGGACGGCGTCGTACAGCACGGCACGTGCCC
>JAGTUZ010000183.1 GCA_018224415.1 Bacteroidota bacterium
ATCTTCGCGTGCGCTGCGGATCGCCCCGCCGAAGCGCGGCGCCTTTTCAAGCAGCAGCACGCGCCGGCCGCGCTTCTGCAGCATGAAGGCGCAGGCCAGGCCGGAGATGCCCGCGCCTATAATGATTGTGTCGTACGTCTGGCTCATGATGTGCTTCTGTCGTTCGGGGATTGACTGCTGTAGGCAGTAGGCCGTAGGCGTGCGCGGCGCTCCATGCGGCGGATGATCTGTCCTGCCAGCGCTGAGATGTATTTCGGAGAGGCATTGAGCGCGGGCATGACGTGGAAATGCTCGATACCTGCGTGGGCGGCGTCCTCACGCAGGTCGATGCCCAGCTCGTGTTGCGTCTCGATGTGGTCGGTCACGAAAGCAATGGGGATGACGAGCAGGTCGCGCACGCCCGAGGCGGCGAGCTCTTTTGTCTTGTCGACAGTGTCGGGCGTCAGCCATTTGGCCGGACCCACCTTGCTCTGGAAACTCAAATGATACGGCAGACCGTCGCCGCGCCGTGACATGACTTCCTCCATCGTCGCGCGGATCTGGAAGGAATAGGGGTCGCCCTGCTCGACGAGCTTCACCGGCGTGCCATGCGCGCTGAACAGCAGCGTGACGCCCGCGCGCCGTTCCTCGGGAAAGAGCTGCAGTCCCTCGTCGATGCGTTCGTTGATCGCGTCGACGAAGCTGTCTTCGAGCGGATAGGCCTTCACGCTCTGCACACTGAAGGCGCGGTTGCCGCGCGCGCGGTGCAGGTCGCGCCAGGTCTTGAAACAGGACCCGGTGGTCGTTTTTGAATAATGCGGGTACAGCGGCATGAGGAACACATTGGTGAAGCCATCCTTCTCCAGCGCTTCCATCGCCTCGGCGATGAAGGGATGCCAGTAGCTGAAGCCCACCTTCACGCGCACGCGCACATCGCTGCCATAGTGCGCGGCGAGCGCTTTTTCAAGCGCTTCGGCCTGGGCGAGAGAAAGCTCGGCGATCGGCGACTTGCCGCCGATCATCGCGTAATTCACCTTCACGATTTCCGCGCGCTTCTTCGCGATGAATTTCGCCAGCGGCCTGCGTGCGAATTCCAGCGGTCCGAAAGAAATGATCTCGCGGTCGAGAAACAGATTCTCGAGGAAGGGACGCACCGCATCGAGTGATGTGGGTCCTCCCATGTTGAGCAGTATGACGCCGAGGTTTTCCATGATTTCATCGCGTGAGTGAAACGTCAAGGCAGTTTGCAAGCTGCTGTAGGCTATAGGCTATAGGCTTTAGGCAAGAGGGCCGGTGTTCAGTGCGTTCCTCAACCATCGATTGTCTGATGTCGGGGAGGCGCTCCGAACGTCGGTGCCTACCGCCTATAGCCTATCGCTGTTGGCAGGCACGCACACAGATACCCGACTAGACTGTCCGGCTGAACAGCGGCTTATCCATCTGCCGCGCGAGATAGGCGTCGAAGGCCATGGCGGCGTTGCGGATGACGAGAATGCCCATGCCGTTGACGGTGATGCGGTCATCAGTAATCGAAACAAGATTATCGTCCACGAGTTCCTGCAGGCGCTCGTAGGCATCGGAGAAATAGGCATCGAAGTCGATGTTCCACCTTTTCTCGATCGCGCGCTTGTCGAGTTCGAAGTCGCACATCAGCGTCATGATCACGTCGCGGCGCAGCAGGTCGTCGTCGGAGAGGCGGTAGCCCACATGCGTCACCAGCCGTCCGGCGTCGAGCGCCTCGTAGTATTCCGGCAGGGTCTTCACGTTCTGCGCGTACATGCGGTCGAACTGCCCGATACTGGTGATGCCGAAGCCGTAGAGGTCGGTGCCGGCATGCGTGGTGTAGCCCTGGAAATTACGGTACAGTGTCTTGTTCGCCTGCGCGACGGCGAGCTCATTGTCGGGCTTGGCGAAATGGTCCATGCCCACATAGCGGTAGCCCGCGGCGTTGAGCATCTCGATCGTGCGCACGGTGATGCGCAGTTTCTCCTCGGGAGTGGGGAGATCCTCGGTGCGAATGAGCGCCATGTGCTTCTTCATCCAGGGGACATGCGCGTAGTTGAATACCGCGATTCGGTCGGGATCGATGTCGATGATGCGCTCGAGCGTTTCCTCGAAGGTCTCCATCGTCTGATGCGGCAGTCCGTAGATGAGGTCGAGGTTCACGCTTTCGAAGCCGACGTCATGCGCCCAGTCCAGCACTTCGCGCGTCATGTCCTCGGGCTGGATACGGTTGACCGCCTTCTGCACCTTCGGATTGAAATCCTGCACGCCCATGGAAATGCGGTTGAAGCCGCCTTCCTTCAGCGCGACGAGATGGTCGCGCGTCATTTCGCGCGGATCGATCTCCACGCCCGCCTCGATGTTCGCGGCGAAGGGGAAGAGCTTCTGCGTGTAGCTCGCCAGGTCGCGGATCTCGTCGGGATGCAGGTACGTCGGCGTGCCGCCGCCCCAGGCGATCTGCACCACCTCGCGGTCGTCGCGGATCATCGGACGGATCAGGTCCAGCTCCTTCTTCACGTACTGCACGTAATTGTTGATCTTCTTGCGGTCGCGGGTGACCATCATGTTGCAGCCGCAGAAGTAACACAGCGTGTCGCAGAAGGGGATGTGGAAATACAGCGACAGCGGCGGAGGCGCCTCGGCCGCGTTGGTGCGGCGGATCTCCTCGACGTAGTCGGCGGTGGTGAAGTCCGCGGAAAACACCGGGGCGGTGGGATAGCTGGTGTAACGGGGACCCGGCCGCGAATACTTTTTCAGCAGCTCGGTGTCGATGCGGTCGAATTGACGGATGGCCGTGCTCATGCCTGTCCTTTCCTGTATATCGTCGTTCTTATTCCTGTTCTTCCTTGCGGATCTCGACGGAGATTTCCTTGACGGCGTCGATCATGGCTTTCGCATGCGGCACCGGTACGGTGGGCAGGATGCCGTGGCCGAGGTTGAAGATGTGACCGGGGTGGTTGCCGAAGTACTCGAGAATGCGACGCACCTCGGTGCGGATGTTTTCGGGGGACGAGTACAGCGCCACGGGATCCATGTTGCCCTGCAGCGCGACGTGGTTGCCTATGGCCGCGCGCACCTCGCCGATGTCTACGGTCCAGTCGATGCCCAGCACGTCGGCGCCGGAGTCGGCCATTTCAGGGAATGCGGAGTTCGCGCCTTTGGCAAAGAGAATCACCGGCACGGTGCTGTTGGCCTTCACGTGCTCGATGATCTGCATCATGTAGGGAAGGGAGAATTCGAGGAAGGCGTCCTTCGTCATCGCGCCCGCCCAGGTGTCGAAGATCTGCACGATGTCGGCACCCGCCTGCGTCTGCCGTACGAGGTATTCTCCAACCACTCCTGCGAGCTTGCCGAGCAGATCGTGCAGCAGCGCCGGCGCATCGTACATCATGGTCTTGATCGTCTCGAAATTCTTCGACCCTCCGCCCTCGATGGCGTAGGAGGCCAGTGTCCACGGCGCGCCCGCGAAGCCGATAAGCGGTACGCGCGAGGCGAGCTGCGTCTTGGTGAGCGCCAGCGCGTCGTACACGTACTGCAGACGGTCGGCAGCGCCGTCGGTTGCGAGACCCGCAATGTCACCGGCCGTGCGCAGCGGCTTGGGGAATCGCGGACCGCCCTTGCCTTCCTCCACGAGCAGTTCCATGCCCATGGCCTCGGGCACGACGAGAATGTCGGAAAAGATGATGGCCGCGTCGACGCCGACGATGTCCACCGGCTGAATGGTGACCTCCGCCGCGAGTTCCGGCGTCTTGCACAGCGTGAGGAAATCGGCCTGCGCGCGCACGGCGCGGTACTCGGGCAGGTAGCGTCCCGCCTGGCGCATCATCCATACCGGCGTGCGTTCGGTGGTCTCGCGGCGCGCCGCGCGGAGGAGGAGATCATTCTGGAGTTTCGTCATGGTTTTTCTTTTTTATTCGTGTTGATCTGGAATTTCATATCCACGAAACAATCGCTTCGGCCAGTGCCTCGGCGGTCTGTTGCGGGGGAATGATGTCGACGCGAAGTCCGCGGGCTTCCGCCTCCGCGGCGGTGGTGTCGCCGATGACGGCGATGACGGCGGCGGGACGC
>JAGTUZ010000184.1 GCA_018224415.1 Bacteroidota bacterium
CGCCGCTTCCGCAGCGCGTTGGAACTGCATGCCGCGGCTGCCGCCTTTCTCGGGCGTCCCCCGGCGCTCGAGGCCGGCGAAGACAGCAGCATTCTCAGACTTCTTGACGTCCCGCTCCCACAGGAAGCGGCCCGTGTTCGCGAAGCGCGCGGGCATTCCGCGGCCGGCACCCGTTTGCTTCTGGTCGAAGGGCCGGAAGGCAGCGGCAAGACGCGCTTCCTCCGTGAAGCCGCTGCCGAGATGCAGGTCGACGGCGCACGCACCCTGCGCGTGTCCTTCCGTGCAGGTGACGGCTTCCTGCCACTGTTGCAGCTGCTCGCGCGCCTTGTGCCCCGCGACGAAGACACGACCCCGCTGCTCGCACAGCTCGGCACGTGGTTTCCCGGCGCCATCCCCGACATCCCCCCCGCGCCGACGGACGGACTGCAGGGCGATGCACTCCGGCTGCGCAGCCAGCATGCGGCGGTGGAACTGCTCTGCCTGCGTTCCGGCGTGGATGTGCTGGTGGCAGACGGACTGCACCTGGCCGACGGCTTCACGCGCGGCTTCTTCTCCTATTTGCTCAACTGGGCCGAGGCCAACGATCATACCGGACTGTTTGTCCTCGCTTCGATCGATCCCGCCACCGGCCGTGACCCGGCCATGGACGGCGATGGGGATACCTCCGGCGACGCGTTCGAAGATGCGCCGCGGATCGAGCGCCTGCGTCTTCCGGCATTGAACCGGCAGCAGGTCGGCGAGGCCCTCCGCGAGCTGCTCGGCGGCGTCTCCGCTTCCTTCGCCGACGTCATCGCCCGGCAGAGCAAAGGCCTGCCCGGACGCATCGAAGAGCTGCTGCAATTCTGTCACGCCGAGGGCATTCTCGAAGCCACCCGCCACGGCTGGCTGGTGCACGAGCGGGAAAACCTCGGCAGCGTCTTCCCCGCCTCCCTGCCCGAATTCTATGCACGCGCGGCGGCGCGCTGCGACGCAGCCGCACGCCAGGTGCTGGTGGCCGTCTGCGCCACGCCCACTTCCGCCGGACTCGACGCGCTTGCGGCGGTCACCGGACTTCCGGATCCGGATCTCCGGGCAGCGACCAGCGACCTGCTGCGCGCAGAGCTTCTCGAAGGCGATGCCTGGGCACTGCGTCCCGCACATGACGCCGTCCGCGAAGCGATGCGGCAGTCCGCAGTGGCCCCCGACACCGAGGGACAGGACGCTCACGGACCCGAAGCCGGCGGACCCGAAGCCGGCGGACCCGAAGCCGGCGGACCCGAAGCCGGCGGACCCGAAGCCGGGTCACGGCGACTGCACGACGCATGGTATGCATGGCACGCCGCGACTCCCCCACCGGTCGACGGCGAGGCAGTGCTTGCCACGCATGCGCTGCATTCCTCCGATCCCGATCGCGCGCTTGCGCATCTGCTGGCCGCGGCCGCGGACCGGGAACGCCGTTTCGACTACGCCGGCGCAGAAGAGATGCTCCGCACGGCCCTGCCGCGCCTTCCCGAGAGCGACCACGACCGCCGCTTCGCCGTGCTTGAGGGCATCGGCCGCCTGTCGAACATTCTCGGCCGCCGGGAGTCCGAGGAAGTCGCGCTCGAGGAGATGCTGCTGCTCGCCGCGCAGTCGAATTCCACTCCCCGGCTTGCGGCGGTGTACCGCGGACAGACCGAACACTACGTCTCCGTGGCCGAATACGACCGCGCACGGCGCAGCGCCGAGAAGGCGCTCGGCTACTATGGCGAAACGGGCGACGCGCTGGGACAGGGCTGGTGCCATCAGAAAATCGGCTTTGCCGAATACCGCACGCGTCCGGGCGCGCAGGTGCTCGCGCATTACGAAAAGGCACGCGTTTTGTACGGCGGCGCGGAGGCCGCGCGCGAGGAAGCCGGCATCCTGATCGACATCGGCCTCGTGCATTACTCCGTGCTCGAGAATCCCGAACGTGCGATCGAGTGTTTCGCCGAGGCGCGCGTGCTGTACGAGGCGGCGGGCGACCGTCGCGGCCTGACGCGGGCCTACGGCAACATGGGAGCGCAGTACTATGCACTCGGTCGTTACGAAGAGGCGCTGGAGTTTCACGGACGTGCCAACGCGCTGGCCACGGCCACCGGTGACCGCCGCCTGGTCGCCACCAGTTGCGGTGCGCTCGGACAATGCGAGATCGCCCTCTGCCGCTATTCTCCGGCGCTGCTGCACCTGCAGGAAGAACTGCGCATCGCCCGTGAGATCGGCGACCAGTATCTGCAGGAAATGTGCCAGGAAAACCTCGGCGAACTGTACATGACGCTGGGCGCCTACGACCAGGCCATCGCTGCCTATGGAAGCGCGCAGTCCTTCGCCGAAGCCAGCGGCAACGCGGCCGGACTCGCCGCCGGACACATCGACATCGCCGGCTGCCTGATCGAGAAGCGCGAGTACGACGGCGCGCAAAAACTTCTGAAGAAAGCCGCCGCGCTGCTCGCGGAAGCGCAGGACGTCAATATCAACGCCATGCTCGCCTATCGCGCCGGCATGCTGCAGCTGCGACGCGGCGAGGGCGACGACCACACGCGTGCCTTCGAGGAATTCAGCCGCCTCGGCGATCTCGCCGACCGGCACGGTTTTGATTCCTTCCGCATCCTCGCGCGCTCGTATGCCGGACTCGCGCAGTTGCGGCTCGGACGCACGAGTGTGGCGCTCGAGCTGTCGTCCGACGCCCTGGGACTCACCGAGGAAAGCGGCGCCGTGTACGGCGGCACGCACGACGTGCTCTACAACCATGCGCTCATCCTCCGCGCCAACCGCGATGCCGCCGGCGCAAACGACTTCATGACGCGCGCCTATGACGCGCTCATGCACAGCGCGGAGTCCATCGCCGACGCCGGCCTCGCCCGCAGCTATCTCGACATCGTACCCGTCAACGCCGAGATCGTGCGAGAATTCGCGCGCACGCACCGTGGAGACTCGCCGCAGGCCCTCACCGCAGTGCGCGAGCAGAACCTGCGCACGCTCTACGCCGTGGCGAGCAAGATCAATTCCGTGCTCGACCTCGACCAGCTGCTCGACACCATCATGGACAGCGCGCTTGAAGCCATGAACGGCGAACGGGGATTGATTTTCCTCATCGAAAACGACCAGCTCGCGCTGAAGGTCTCGCGCAATGTGGAGAAGGAAACCATCCGCGACGCCACGGAGATCAGTCTGAGCATTCTCCGCGACGTTCTGCATGCCGAAAAACCGATCATCGTATCCGATACATCCGCCAACGAGGACTTCCGTCGCCGCGAATCGGTGGTGAACTTCAACATCCACTCGCTGATCTGCGTGCCGATGAAATCACGCGACACCGTCATCGGGACGGTCTACGTCGACAGCCGTTCCGACGCCGTGGCTGCGATGTCCTTCTCCGACATCGACGCGGAATTCCTCGAGGCCTTCGCCAATCTCGCGACCATGGCCATCGAGAACGCCCGCCTGCACGAGGAGCTGAAAAAGGAAAACCTCTATCTGCGCCGCGAGGTGCGGCAGCGCTTCGCCTTCGAAAACATCGTGGGCGATACGGCACCGATGAAGTCCCTCTACGCCGAGACGCAGGCCGCCATCCAGAGCGAAGGGGCGGTGCTCATTTACGGAGAAAGCGGAACAGGCAAGGAACTGATCGCCAAGGCCATCCACTACAACGGTGCCCGCAGCGGAAACCGCTTCGTGGCGGTAGACTGCGGCGCACTTCCCGACACGCTGCTGGAAAGCGAACTCTTCGGCTACAAGCGCGGCGCCTTCACCGGCGCGGTGGCCGACAAGCCCGGACTGTTCGAGGAGGCGCACAACGGCACGCTGTTCCTTGACGAAATTGCCAACACCTCACTGGCCTTCCAGGCAAAGCTGCTGCGCGTGCTGCAGGAAGGGGAATTCCGCCGTGTGGGCGAGACCAAAACCCGTTTCGCAAACGTGCGCGTGATCTGTGCGACCAACAAGGTCCTTCACGAGGAAATCGAGGCCGGCCGGTTCCGGCAGGATCTGTTCTACCGCCTCAACGTCATTCCCATCACCGCACCACCGCTGCGCGAGCGCAAGGGCGATCTTCCCCTGCTCGTTGACCACTTCATCGCACGGTACAACGAACGCCACACATCACGTGTCCGCGGTACCTCGGCCGACCTTATCGCCTATCTGCAGACGCTTCCGTGGAACGGCAACGTACGCGAACTCGAGAATCTCGTCAACCGCATGATCGCCCAGGCACAGGAAGACATGCTCACCACGCGCATGCTCCCGTCGGATTACGTGTCGCAGCAGAAAACCGTGGCCGATCCCGAGCGCGGTGAATTCGAATTGTCGCTCAAAGCCCCGCGCCGACTGCAGACGATGCAGGACATGGAGAAAGAACACATCGCCTTCGTGCTGAAGCACACCGACGGCAACAAGACAGAAGCCGCCAAGATCCTTGGTCTCAAGCGCACGACACTGGTGGAAAAGATGAAAAAGCTGGGCATGATGTAACCGTCAAAATCCTGACGGAGACGGTATTCCGCCGTCGGCATGGTGTCACTGTCGTAAAAACCCGGGTGGGTGAGTCCTTTTGGGCGCTTATTTTTCTGGCATGATTTTGGCACCTTGTGCTTCGAGTCATTAATGAAACTTTAATGCTACTTGCCTGATTTTTCATTGCATTCGACCAGGTAAACGCGTAGTTTTGTTCAAGTATCTTTTTCTCGGTATTCTCTATCGTGACACGCCCTATCGTCATATTGCTTGCGTTGCTGCTGTGGACAGGTGGAACCGTCTTCAGCCAGGATGCCCCGGTGAATCTCAAAGCAGAGCTCACTTCGGACTGGCATGTCACGCTCACGTGGCAGACCCCTCCAGGACAGCTTCCCTCGCATTACAAGATCTATCGCGGCAAGATTTCCGCTGACCTCGTCATCGCCGAGATCTATTCCCCTGTCGCCGTACAGTACACCGACTACAACGTGGACTTCGGCGAGGAATACGCATATATGGTTGTTGCGGTTTATCCGGGTCCGACCTACGGGCGGGCATTCACCTCGATCCGCGTCCTGCCGAGACCCGAAGAACTCGCCTTCATTTCCGATCCGAATACCACTGCCCGTGTCGGCGCTGATTATTCCTATGCTCTCTCGGTCGACGCAGCAAATCCCGAGGAGATCGTCTACGATATCGTTGGCGCGCGTCCCGAAGGCATGACGCTGAGCAACATCGTTGGTGGCCCTTCCTATATTTACTGGGTTCCCAAATCCATCGGCCCACACCGCATCACCCTGATGGCAACCAACCGCCGCACCGGCGCGCGCGCCACGCAGGAATTCACGATCAACGTGGCCGACAAGGTCGGCGTACTCTGGGGCGCTGTCAAGGGCATCACGGGCGAGCCGATTCCCGGCGCCATCGTGCGCTTCTGGCAGCTCAGTCCGCGCGCGAACATGACGTACGAAGTCCGCACGGACAAGACCGGCAAGTTCCGTCTGGAGAACGTTCAGGTCGGCCGCATCTATGCCTACGTCAAGCCGCCGACGGACCAATTCCAGCCGCAGTATTACATCAACGCGACCAGCATTGAGCGGTCTCTTGAGCGCGTGCTCGATACGCTGAACAACAACAGCCTCGAATTCAACTTCTATTTGTTCGCCAATGTGGGTTCGCCTGCTCCCGTGACGGGACGCGTGACGAACGAGTCCGGTGCACCGGTTTCCGATGCGAAAGTCTCTTTCATCCGCAAGAAGGATTTCATCCACATCGGTGACACGGCCAGCCTCGACGTGCTTGCGCAGGAGATGACCAGCACCTGGCGCAACAGCATCGTCGACACAGTGGTGTACACCAACTTCAATGGCCGCTTCGACGTGCTGCTGCCCGTCGGTCGCGAATATTACACGGTGGTCAACAAGCCCAGCTATCTGACGACGTTCAACGCAGACGAGACCAACGCCATGCTGGCCAAGGCCGTGCGCATTGAAAACAACAATAATCTTCTCTTCTCGCTGACAGGTTCCGGGGCGACCAGCAACCAGGTCTTCGGAAAGGTCGTCAGTCAGACCACCGGCGTACCCAAGCTGGCCACGATCGTGCTTATCGACAGCGAACTCAAGCGCGGCGCGGGTGGCGGTCACACGTACCGCAAATATCGCTCGGTTGTCACGGACTCCAACGGTGTCTTCAGTTTCGGCAACCTGCCGGATTCGCCTCCTTCGGCTCTGCTCGCGATCCCGATGGACGCAACGCTGACGCCGCAGTATTTCCATTCCAACGGTGGCCGGTTGAATTTCGTCGAGAGCGAGGAACTGTCCCCACTCGGCACGATACAGAACATCAATTTCTCGCTGAAGCAAACAACCAAGCGCAGCGGCATCGGTAATTACTTCGGACAGGTCATCCTGCGTGCCGGCCTCGACCGCACGCCCCTCCCGGGCACGCTGGTCTTTGCGGAAGACGAAGCAAGCGGACGCATCGCCGGCTACGCGATCACCGACTCCACCGGCTGGTATTCCATCACGGGCTTCGAGCCGGGCAATTACCTGCTGTATGCCGATCATCCGAACTTCAGCAACCGCGCCCTGTACACGCACGCGAAACCGACGTTGACCATGCCGACAACCATGGCGTATGTGAACTCCGTGGATCTGAACCGCAACATGCAGGTCAACTTCCACATCGACGATCTGCGCAACACCGTCGGCGTCCCCGGCGAGCCGGTCCCGACCACGCTTTCACTCGCGCAGAATTATCCGAATCCCTTCAATCCCTCGACCACCATTCGCTTCAGTGTGCCCCAGCGCCGCCACGTCACGCTGCGCGTCGTCAATACCCTGGGCGAAATCGTTGCCACCCTGCTCGACCAACCCGTCGATGCCGGCCATCACGACATCGTCTTCACCGCCGAGAACCTCACCTCGGGCATGTACTTCTACCAGCTCCAGAGCGAAGGAACCACCCTCGACCGTGCGATGATGCTCGTGAAATAACCGGGATTCCGATCTTCAGAATATGCAAAAGCCGGCCAGATTGGTCGGCTTTTTGCGTTATGTCGTGAGGGCGTGAGGACGTGAGGACGGAAGGGAGCCCCGCGCACCAGCGCGGGTGGTAAACACCAACGATCTGAACTGCCCGCGCTGGGGCGCGGGGGTCCCTTCCGCCTTCTGCCTTCTGCCTTCCGCCTACTTCTTCCTTCTCACCACGATAATCACAATCGTCAACACAAGCACCAC